>NZ_JACSLZ010000005.1:0-265287 GCF_018618395.1 Exiguobacterium sp. s149 | reverse complement strand
AATTAGGCTACCTCACACCGATAAAATATGGTGTGGTGGCAGCCTAATAAGGTGTTTTTATTAGTGTCTCATATAGCTAGGTCAGTCTAGTCTTCCCTCTCTTTATTTATGATGTGACACCGTTGCGCTCCCGAAGCGTCTCGGCGATCGCTTGGCCATGGAAACGTCCGTTCTCGATAAAGATCTTATTGGCATCGTTTCCGGCCGCAACGACACCGGCGATGAACAAGCCGTCGACGTTCGTCTCGTACGTCGCTTCATCGAACGCCGGCACACCGGTCTCCTCATCGACTTGGACCCCGGCATCGGCGAACAGCCCATGGTCGGGCAAGTAGCCGGTCATGGCGAGGACGTGGTCGGTCTCGAGCCGATGTTCTTCACCATGCTGACGATAGACGACGTGATGCGGTTCGATGCGAACGATTTCCGCTTCGAGCTCGAGCCGCACCTTGTCATGACGGACGAGCGAGTCGAACGTCGGCAATACCCACGGTTTGACGGACGGACTGTAGCCGTCCCCGCGATAAAGTACCGTGACGTGGGCACCGGCCTTCTCGAGCTCGATGGCCGCGTCGACGGCGGAGTTCTTCCCACCGATGACCGTGACGCGTTGCCGATAGAACGGATGCGCCTCTTTGAAATAGTGGGCGACGTGCGGCAACTCTTCACCGGGCACGTCAAGCCGACGAGGGCGTCCGTAATAGCCCGTCGCCAAGATGACATAGTCGGCCTGGCGCTCTTTGGCACCGTCCCGGTCGTGTCGGGACCGCACGACGAAACCGTTCTCGGTCCGCTCGACCGCCTCGACCGTCTCGAACGGATGGACATCGAGCCCAGTCCGGCTGACGACTTCCCGATAGTAGACGAGTGCGTCTTGCCGGCGTGGCTTCAAATCTTTACAGATGAACGGGATATTCCCGATTTCAAGCAGATTGGCAGACGAGAAGAACGTCTGATGGGTCGGATACCGATAGATGGCATCGACGATATTGCCGCGCTCGATAATCGTGCACGAGATGCCGATGCGTTCCAATTCGATCGCAGCCGACAGCCCGCACGGTCCGGCGCCGACGACGATAGCGTGTTTATTCAATGAAATCACCTCATCCCTCATTGTATGGAAGGACGAATCGGTTGGCAAGTCGCCAACTCATTGTTGGAAACTGAAGCTGTGTTCCATGACCGCTTGCGACGAACCGGACTCGAGTTCGACGAGAAGGCGCAGTCTCGCTTTTTGTGAGTTCAAGCCGTTCGAGAAGATGATGCCCATCTCTTTCAGTTGCTGGCCACCGCCGACGTAGCCGTAGACGTCCTGAACGATTCCATTGAAGCAGCGGCTGACGATGACGACCGGCATGCGTTCGACGAGCAGTTCGAGCGCGGGAACGATCGACGGCGGGACGTTGCCTTGACCGAGCACTTCGAGGACGAGTCCGTCATAACCGAGCGCGAGTACCGCCTCAATCAAGTCCGGGTCCATCCCGGCAACGACTTTCAGCACCGCGACCCGTTTTGTGATTGTCGAAATCATCTTCGGTTGCTTCGTCGTCGGTTGGCTATAGATGAGGACGTGGTCTTTCGTCACCATGCCGACGTTCCCGAAGTGGACCGATTTGAACGTGTCGACCGAGGACGTATGCGTTTTCGTGACGTTGAAGGCGGAATGAATCTCGCCATTGAAGACGACGAGTACTCCTTTGCCACGCGCGACATCGCTTTGGGCGACCCGAAGCGCCGTGATGAGATTGAATTCGCCGTCAGAGCCGACTTCGTTCGACGAGCGCATCGCCCCGGTCAAGACGATCGGGACCGGGGCACCGAGTGTGATTTGTAAGAAATAAGCCGTCTCCTCGAGCGTATCGGTTCCGTGGGTGATGACGACCCCGTCATACGTGTCTTGCGTCAGTTGTTGATTGATGAACTGGGCGAGCTCGAGCATTTTTTCAGGCGTCATGTGCGGCGATGGGATGTTTGAGAAGTGTTTCGTCGTGATGTTGGCGATATCGGTCGCTTTCGGCAACGTCGCATCAATCGGATTGACCTCGCTCGGCATGACATGTCCCGACCCCGATTGGGACATGGCGATTGTGCCGCCGGTGTGGATGAGTAATAAATGATTCATAACAGACCTCCAACTTTTTTGTTCGTTTCTTCCAATTTCTAGGCGTGCCCTACTTTTTCTTTCCTCTATTTCAGTGTATGCTTAACGTGAGAAAGGAGAGATGCATCATGATTGCAATCGCCTTGTCTGCGGTTGCGCCAGGGTTCGCCCTTCTTTCCTACTTCTATCTCCGGCATGAACTGGAAGCGGAACCGCTCGGCTATGTGATCCGGTCGTTCGTCGCCGGGGCCATTCTCGTCTTTCCGATCATGTTCGTCCAGTATGCGTTCGTGGAAGAAGGGGTGCTCGTGGGCCCGTTTTGGAAGGCGTTCGTGGCCACCGCGCTTTTAGAAGAATTTTTTAAATGGTTCATGATTTATTATACAATATACATACATAAAGTCTTTGATGATTACTACGACGGGATTCTCTATGCGGTCGCCTGTTCACTCGGCTTTGCCACGTTAGAGAATTTTCTATATTTATGGGTGTACGACTCAATCGAGATCGCCATCTGGCGCGCCGTGCTGCCGGTGAGCGGCCACGCGCTGTTCGCCGTCGTCATGGGGTTTTGTCTCGGCCGGGCCAAACATTCCAACCACGAGCGGTTTTGGCTGTTCACCGCTGTCATGGCGGCCACGCTGTTGCATGGCATGTTCGACTATATCTTGCTCGTCGAACCGATGAACAAAGTACCGGCTGTCGTCTATATAGTCGTCTTATGGATGGTCGCCTTATTGCTCGTCCGCACTGCCAATCGCTCCAATCATCGTCAATATAAATAGAATAAAGGGGAATCGTTTCATGTTAAAGGTAGGTCAAGAGTTACGGGTGGAAGTCGAAGGGAGAAAAGAAGGAAAGACGAAGGTCGCGGCCATTAACGATCAAGTCGTCTGGATCGAGTCCCCGAGTGAAACGGATACGTTAAAGACGTTTTTCTTGCACGAAGACGAGCCGATGCGCGTCTATTTCTTTAAAGGAGAAGAGCAACTATATGCCTTCGACACCGTCATTTCGAGACGGGTGAGCGATGCGCAGTTGACGCTTCATTATGCATTCCCGATGCCGGATGAGAAGAAAATCAAACGGGTCCAGCGCCGTGAATATTTGCGGGTGCCGGAGATGATTCGCGTGACCGTATCCGCGGAAGATGGGCAGGCGTTCCCGTCGTTCGAATCGACATCACTCGACTTATCGGCCGGAGGCATGCGCATCATCTCCAATCGGGCACCGGTCGCTGTCGACGAGGCCATCATCGTCTCGTTCCATATCAATGACGACCGCGGGAATCCGCAAACGTTCCGCGTCAAGAGCCGACTCGTACGGATTCACGAACAGGCGGCGAAACAAGAGCTGTCGCTTCGTTTCGAAGAATTATCGCACCGGGACCAGGAAACGATTTTACGTTATTGCTTCCGGGCCCAACTTGAAGCGAGAAAACGGACGGGCTCTGTATTTTCTTCACGTTAAAAAACTGGTATGATGTTCTCGGAACAAATGACCGAGAGGAGGCGGGTATCGGGATGAGCCGATACCCAATTTTTATGAATAAACCGTTACAGATTGCATTAGATGGACCGGCCGGAGCCGGGAAAAGTACGATCGCGAAAACACTTGCCAAAAAACTAGGGTATGTCTATATCGATACGGGTGCGATTTATCGTGCCGTGACGTATCGTGCCCTCAGAGACGGGGTCGGTCTCGAAGACGGGCCGAAACTCGCCGAGATGATCGGCAACATGGATTTACGGCTCGTCCCGTCCGAGAACGGACAACGTGTGTTCGACGGCGCCGACGAAGTGACCGACGTCATCCGGACGAGCGAAGTGACGAACAACGTCAGCTTCGTCGCACGCCAGCCGGAAGTACGGGCTGCCCTTATGGATTTACAGCGGGACCTCGCCAGTAAAGGCGGAATCGTCATGGACGGCCGCGATATCGGCACGCACGTCTTACCAGGCGCCGACTTGAAAGTGTTCATGACGGCGACGGTCGAAGAACGGGCCCGCCGCCGCCATGAGGAAAACGTATCGAAAGGATTGCCGAGCGACCTTGAACAATTACAGCTCGAGATCGCCTTGCGGGACAAACGCGATTCCGAGCGTGAGGTCGCCCCGCTTCGTCAGGCCGACGATGCGCATTATCTCGATACGACCGAGCTGTCGATTGACGGCGTCGTCGAGGCGATCGAGCACTTGATGAAGCAGGTGATTGATCGATGAAACCGCTCAACGATGGACCGTTCGGCATGTATCGACTGGCCGTAGCTGTCGTCAATGTCATCCGTAGATTGAGCTTCCGTGTCGAGTATATCGGGCGCGACAACGTCCCACTCGACGGTTCGATGATCGTCTGTTCGAACCATCAATCGAACTGGGACCCGGTCATGCTCGCCGGGGCGATGCCGAAACAGCGTCAGCTTCGTTTCTTCGCGAAAAAAGAGTTGTTCGACGTGCCGGTATTGAAACACATTTTGAATCGAGCTGGACAGATTCCTGTGTCACGCGGGGAAGGAGACCGACAAGCACTCCGGGTCGTCTTGCAAAAGTTGAAGGAAGACGAGGTCATCTCGATTTTCCCGGAAGGAACGCGGTCAAAAGACGGTACGCTCGGCAAAGCCCAAGCCGGCGTCGGGTTCTTCGCGCTCCGTTCGGACGCGTCGGTACTTCCGGTGGCGATTATTGGGACGTATAAGTTCCGCTCGAAGCTGAAGGTCGTCATCGGCCAACCGATCGACATGAGCAGCTTGAAAGCGGACAAGGCGAGCGCCCAAATCGCGGCCGACTTGATTATGACGACAATCGGTGACTTGTACATGCAGCATTCACGGAACGTTCGTTAATTTCAGGTTTAATCTCGCGCTAGGAGAGGAACTAACCTGATAACACCTTGACAAATCTTTCGAATTATAAGAAGTTTATACTAGGTGTAAGCGCCTTACGGCGCTCCTTTTTGTACTCATCGTGAGGGGGTAGTGTTGGAATGGTCGAAGAAATGAAAGATATGCCTGATTTTGAAATCAATCGAGGTCAAATTGTGACCGGTACTGTCGTCAAAATCGAGGACAAGCAAGCGTTGATCGATATCGGTTATAAAACCGAGGCAATTTTACCAATCAGCGAAGTATCAAGCATGCATTTAGACGATTTAAACGAATCACTCCATGTTAACGACGAAATCCGTGTCAAAGTGAAAAAGGTCACGGACGAAGAGGTGGTCGTTTCGAAGAAAGACGTTGATGCCGAGGCAGCTTGGGATCAAATCGTCGAGAAATTCGAATCCGGCGAAGTATTCGAAGTCATGGTAAAAGACAAGGTCAAAGGTGGACTTGTCGTTGATATCGGTATCCGTGGATTTATCCCGGCTTCGCTCGTAGAGAACCATTTCGTCGAAGACTTCTCATCCTACTTGAATAAACCGATTACGGTTAAAGTCGTCGAGATTGACCGCGAAAAAAATCGCGTCATCTTGTCGCATAAAGCGGTTGCCGAAGCGGAAATGAGCGCCAAGAAAGCGGAGACGCTCGAATCGCTTGAAGTCGGTCAAATCATCGAAGGGACGGTTCAACGTCTCACAGATTTCGGTGCGTTTGTCGATATCGGCGGTGTCGATGGCCTCGTCCATATTTCGGAAATGGCGCATAGCCGGGTTGAGAAACCGAGCGATGTTGTGACTGAAGGAGATAAAGTCAAAGTGAAAGTGCTTGGACTTGACCTCGACAACGAGAAAGTGAAGTTGTCGATTAAAGAGACGCAGCCTGGACCGTGGGAATCGGTAGAAGGTAAAATTCAGCCAGGTGACGTGATTGAAGGGAAAGTCAAACGTCTCGTCACGTTCGGTGCGTTCGTCGAAGTCGCACCACAAGTTGAAGGTTTGCTCCATATCTCGCAAATTGCGAACCGACACATCGCGACACCGTCTGAAGTCTTGTCAGAAGGCCAAGAAGTAACCGTCAAAGTACTCGACGTCCATCTTGACGAGAAGAAAATCTCGTTGTCGATGCGTGCGCTCGAGTCGAGCGATTCATCACGTGGCGACGCGGATCAATCGCTGCTTGACGAGTATAGCGACCAAGGAGGTTTCTCTGTCTCTGAATTGACAGGTGACGAGGCCTCGGACGATTCTAAATAAGACGATCGTTCAAGCGGGAGCCAGACTCCCGCTTCTTTTTGTATGGTCACAGAAATTCGCCTGTGATATGATAGTACAGTTGCAATTAGAAACGATAGACTTATTGAATGAAAGTTAGAGAGGTGTTTATATGGGAATTCCAGCAGTGGCCATCGTAGGCCGCCCGAATATTGGGAAATCCACGATTTTTAACCGGATTATCGGAGATCGCGTGTCGATCGTCGATGATAAGCCCGGTGTAACACGCGACCGCATTTATGGGACGGGTGAGTGGTTGAACCGTAAGTTTCATTTAATCGACACAGGCGGAATCGAGGTCGGTGATGAGCCGCTCCTCGTGCAAATGCGGCATCAGGCCGAGCTTGCGATCGATGAGGCGGACGTCATCGTCTTCATGGTGAACGGACGTGAAGGCATTACAGCAGCAGACGAAGAAGTGGCGAACTTGTTGTTCCGTTCGAACAAACCGGTCGTCCTCGCCGTCAACAAAGTCGACAACTTCGAGATGCGCGAACTCATGTATGAGTTCTATTCACTCGGATTCGGCGATCCGTTCCCGATTTCAGGGACGCACGGTCTTGGTCTCGGGGACTTGCTCGACAAAGTGCTCGACATGGCTCCAGACAAAGACGACTATGAGTACAACGAAGAAGTCATCCAGTTCTCGCTCATTGGACGTCCAAACGTTGGGAAATCGAGCTTGACGAACGCGATTCTCGGTGAAGAACGCGTCATCGTCTCGGACATCGCAGGAACGACTCGTGATGCCATCGATACACCGTTCACACGGGATGGGCAAGAATACGTCATCATCGATACGGCCGGGATGCGCAAGCGCGGGAAAGTGTATGAATCTACCGAGCGCTACAGCGTCATGCGTGCCCAAAAAGCGATTGAACGCTCGAACGTCGTTCTCGTCGTCATCGACGGTGAAGAAGGCATCATCGAACAAGACAAACGTGTTGCCGGACTCGCCCACGAAGCTGGGAAAGCCATCGTTCTCGTCGTCAACAAATGGGACGCCGTCGACAAAGACGATAAGACGATGAAGAAAATGGAAGAGAAGATTCGTAAAGAATTCTTGTTCCTTGACTACGCACCGATCGTCTTCTTGTCGGCACTCACGTCGAAACGATTGCAGACACTTCTACCGGTCGTCAAAGAAGTGGCTGATTCACATCGCCGTCGAATCTCGACGAGCGTCTTGAACGACGTCATCGTCGACGCAGTCGCGATGAACCCGACACCGACGGACAAAGGACAACGACTCAAGATTAACTACGCGACGCAAGTGGCCATCGAGCCGCCGACGTTCGTGTTGTTCGTCAACGATCCAGAGTTGCTTCACTTCTCATACAAACGTTATCTAGATAACCAGATTCGCCGCGCATTTGACTTTACTGGTACACCGATTCATATCGTGGCTCGTCAGAAAAACTAGTAATGGGGGTGCCTCCTATGGCAAAAGTAGCTGTCATCGGTGCAGGGAGCTGGGGAACGGCGATATCGCTCGTCCTCGCTGACAACGGACATGATGTTCTACTATATGGACGTGAGGAAGACCACGTTCATGAAATCAACACGGCCCACACGAACGCGACCTATTTGAAAGACGCACCGTTGCCGACTTCGATTCGGGCGACGACAGACTTGGCGGAAGCGGTCAAAGATCGTTCCATCGTATTCCTCGTCGTCCCGAGTTCGGCGATTCGTCCGGTGTCGCGTGAGTTGAACGCGCTCCTTACGGAACCGGCGGTCATCGTGCATGCCGCCAAAGGAATCGAACCGAAGACGCATAAGCGTCTGTCGGAGATTATCGCCGAAGAGATCGACCCGTCGAAACGTCGGGCCATCGGTGTCTTGACGGGACCGACGCATGCCGAGGAAGTGGCCGTCCGTAAATTGACGACCATCACAATCGCTTGCGAGGACTTGGACGTGGCCGATGAGATTCAAGAGTTGCTCACGAACGATCAGTTCCGGGTCTATTTGAATTCGGACGTCATCGGGGCGGAGTACGGCGGTGCGCTCAAGAACATCATCGCGCTTGCCGCAGGAATGACGGATGGGCTCGGTTATGGCGATAACGCCAAAGCGGCCCTCATGACACGCGGGATCGTCGAAATCGCCCGGCTCGGGGTCCAACTCGGTGCCAACCCGGCGTCGTTCTCCGGCTTGACGGGAATCGGCGATTTGATCGTCACGGCCACGTCTCAGCATAGCCGTAACTGGCGTGCCGGGAACGCGATCGGTCGCGGCGAGAAGCTCGAGGATGTGCTCGGTCAAATGGGCATGGTCGTGGAAGGGGTGCGTGCCTGTGAGGCGGCGCATACGCTCGCTCGGGAAGCCGGTGTCGAGATGCCGATCACAGAGGCCCTCTACAACGTGTTATTCGAAGGTAAGAGCCCACATGATGAAGTACAAAAGTTAATGAGACGCCCGCAGAAGCATGAAATGGAAGAAGTGTTCCATTTCGAAGGCGACGTAGAGCAAAGGGACTGACGTTTTCGTTCAGTTCCTTTGTTTTTTTTGCTACACTAATGTACGGAGCTAGATTTAAAGAGAAAGTCGAGGGGATAGACGTGACACCGTCACTGATCAAGATGTGGATTTCATTTGCGGGCATCGGGGCGTTTGCCATCGCCGCGCTCATGGTGGCAGTCAGCCATACGAAACTAACGGGATGGTTCGCGGCGCTCGTCCGCGTCATCGCATTCGTCATATTTTTATTTGGGACGATCATCATGATTTATGTGGTCGCTTCAGGACCGACAGGAGGATAAGACGTGAAACGGATTTTTTTGGTCGCGAGTCTATTGGCGGCGACCGTGCTCAGTGGATGTATGTTCCCGGATTCGAATCGGGTCGATAACGTCCCGTATGAAGACCAACTGAAGTCGGTACAGACGGCCGTCGACTCGTTCAAGGAGACGACCGGGGTGTTGCCGATTAAAACAAGGCCGGCCGAGACGCCACTCATGGAACGTTATCCGATTGAGTTCGCCCGGCTCGTCCCTGGTTATTTAGCCGACCCGCCGGCGAACAGCTTCGAAGGAGGCGGTCTGTTCTTGTACGTCCTCGTGGACGCCGAGACGGAGCCGAAGGTCAAACTCATTGATTTACGTGTGTCAGAAAGCTTGCAACAGTTACAGACGAATATTAACGCGTTCCGGGCCAAAGAAGGCAAGTTCCCGTTTGACGGGTCGCTCGGAAAGAACCAATTCACGATTGATTATGATCTCGTCTTCGTCTCTGAAGAGCCAAGTATCCCGAGTCCGTACACGGAAAACGAGTTGCCGATCTATGTCGACGGGACCGGACAATTATTTGTCGACTACCGGGCCGACCTGGAGGCCGCCCTCGAGAACACGGATGTAGAGCCAAAAGTCGGTGAGGACATTCGGTATTTGCTCTATAATGACTCCCCATTCGCTCCGGCTTATTCGCAAGGGTACACGATTAATGAACAAGGTGAAGTCGAGTTTTTAAACAACTGATCGACTGAGTGGGTCGAATATAGACCGATTGCTTAAAAAATGTTGTCATATCAACGTTTGTACGATATGATTAATCCCGTAAACTCTCAGTGAGAGGAGGTGAATCGTGATGAACAAAACTGAATTGATCCAAGCAGTTGCGGAGAAAGCAAATGTTTCGAAAAAAGAAGCTACACAAGTTGTAGAAGCTACTTTCGAATCTATCACTGAAGCACTCCAAAACGGTGATAAAATTCAATTGATCGGTTTTGGTACTTTTGAAGTTCGTGAGCGCGCTGCCCGTAAAGGTCGCAACCCACGTACGAAAGAAGATATCGAAATCCCGGCAAGCAAAGTTCCTGCCTTCAAAGCAGGTAAAGCGCTTAAAGATGCGGTCAAATAATGGGCAATACATAAGTCGCCGAAAGGCGGCTTTTTTTGTGTCGGAAAGCGAGTTCCCATGGCGTGAATGTGACAAAAATGTGCTATACTATGTCAGAATGACAACGAAGAGGACGAGGGGGGATAGCATGGAACAGATGACATACGAAACCGTTGTCACCGACCTTGCTCGTCAAATCGAAGAACGCATGAACCATCCGTATTTGACGAGACACGAGATTGTACCCGTAGTCGACATGCCTTTACTTCGTTGGATGGTCGAGATGATTGAAATCGAATCGAATCAACAACGTCAGCTCGTGCTTGCGACGTATTTTGCACATCAAGCACTTGAACTGCATGATCAAGTAAAGGATTGCCCGAACGGCTCGCTCGAGCGGCAACTCAAAGTGCTCGCCGGCGATTTCGCCTCGGCTCAATTTTATAAAATATTGGCACTGTTTCCTGCCGACTATAGCAATCGCTTCGGTCGGTCGGTCCAGCTTGTCAATGGGGCGAAATGTACGCTCGCGCTTGATGCGGACGTATCCGTCACGACTTGGATGGAAGCGAACTTCGGATTGATTAAAACGTTTTCTGAGGTGATAGGTCGGTCCTACTTGACCACATACGGAAAAACGATCATCGAACGAAAGGCGACAGTACTGCGCCAAGATCAACGAGAACAGCTAACGACGCTCCTGGCGCACGCTGTCGCTTAGAACGGAAAGGATGTTACGTATTGCAACCGAAAGAAAAAGAGCAAAAAGTATATGACGTGTTTCAATCAATCTCACCGAGCTACGATACGATGAACTCGATCATCAGTTTCCGTTTGCATAAATGGTGGCGCAAAGCGACGATGCGTCGCATGCAAGTGTTCCCGGGCGCAAAATGTCTCGACGTCTGCTGCGGGACGGCCGACTGGACGATTCAACTCGCCGAGGCGGCTGGTAATACCGGTGTCGTCAAAGGTCTTGATTTTTCCGAGAATATGCTCGCGGTCGGCCAAGCAAAAGTGGCCGATTATCCGACGATCGAACTCATCCATGGTAACGCGATGGCATTGCCGTTCGGGGATCACTCATTCGACTACGTGACGATCGGCTTCGGCCTTCGCAACGTACCGGATTACATGACGGTGCTCCGTGAACTGCACCGGGTCTTGAAACCGGGCGGGACGGTCGTCTGTCTCGAGACGAGCCAACCGACAGCACCGCTGTTCAGCGAACTGTATCGCTTCTATTTCGGCTCGGTCATGCCGTTATTCGGAAAAGTGTTCGCCGGCTCATACGATCAATACAAATGGCTCCAAGAGTCGACCGACCAATTCCCGGACCGGTTGACGCTAAAACGCATGTTCGAGACGGCAGGCTTCGAACAAGTCGAAGTGAAGGCGTTCTCCGGCGGTGCGTGTGCCATGCACCTAGGAAAGAAGTGGTGACCGATGTCTTTGAAGCGACTTTATCGCCACATGAACCGAGAGATTGAGCAGATTGATCGCTTCTTGTCGACGCGGGTCCATACGGATCACCCGGTCATCGAGGCGGCCTCGAAGCAACTGCTTGATGCGGGCGGGAAGCGGATCCGTCCGGCGTTCGTATTGCTGAGCGCTGGTTTCGGGCAAGCGAAAGACATCCGCTTGACGAAAGTGGCGGCGAGTCTTGAACTGATTCATATGGCCTCGCTCGTCCATGATGACGTCATCGATGACTCCACACTTCGCCGGGGCAAACCGACCGTCATGGAACGTTACGATGAGCAGGTCGCGATGTATACAGGGAATACGTTGTTCGGCGAAGCGATTCGACTCGTCTCTGAGGTCGACTCGCCGCGCGTGATGGAAATCATGGCAGACACGATGGAACTGATTTGTATCGGTGAAATCAATCAAATCCAAGACCAATACGACTGGAGCCAGTCCCCGAAACGATATCTCGATCGGATTGCCCGAAAGACGGCGCTCTTGATCGAGACGAGTTGTGCGGCCGGGGCCGTCGTCTCAGGGGCGTCACCCGAAGTCGTCAAACAGCTGCGGCTGTTCGGCTATGACATCGGGATGGCGTTTCAAATGACGGACGATTTGCTCGATTTCACCGCGAAAAGTTTTCAGCTTGGAAAGCCGGTCGGAGAAGATTTGAAGCACGGTCATAAAACGTTGCCGCTCTTCTATTCAGCGGAAGACCCTGAATTCTTTGGTCGGTTGCAGCAAGTCAACCAGTCGTCCGATTACGCGACGACCCATACGCTCGTTCGTGAAGTGCAGCGCAACGGGACGCTCGAGCGAAGCCAACGGACGATCGACCGGTACGTGAACCGGGCGATTCAACGTCTCGATGGCTTGCCGGACTTACCGGACAAACGCTCGCTCATTGAAATCGCCGAGTATATCGGGAAACGAAAATGGTAACAACCACCTTGTAAACCCTTTCAATAATCAAGATGACCGTGTAAACTAATAAAGTACATGGTACACATATTGATTTAGGGGGATTAGGGGAATGGAAAAAACATTTTTAATGGTAAAACCGGATGGAGTGAAACGCGGTCTGATTGGGGAAATCATCTCGCGCTTCGAAACGAAAGGATATACGTTGAACCGTCTTGAGCTATTGACGCCATCGGTTGAAGTCGCACAATCGCATTATGCGGAACATAAGGAAAAGCCGTTCTTTGGAGAGCTTGTCGAATTCTTAACGTCTGGTCCTGTTGTAGCGATGGAGTGGGAAGGCGAAAATATCGTCGCCGTCTCTCGATTGATGATCGGGAAGACGAACCCGTTGGACGCACAACCTGGAACAATTCGTGGCGATTTGGCCTCGACGATGTCACAAAACGTCATCCATGGTTCAGATAGCGTGGAAAGCGCAGAGCGTGAATTGTCACTCTGGTTCGCCACTGAAGCATCACACGTTTGATGACGATAAAAGGGACGGGGGCCTCCTGTCCCTTTTTATATTGGGATTGAAGCGCTTTCGCTTGTTTTGGCACGACATGATCTAGGAGAAGAGAAAGAATTGAGGTTGGAACTGGTGATAAATGATTATGCCATCTTCGTAAAAAAGTTTTATATGAAGTCGGGGATCGACTTAAACCTATACAAAGAAGCCCAGATGAAGCGACGTATGATTGCACTTCGCGAGAAGAAAGGGTATGCCACGTTTATCGAATACTTCAAAGCGATGGAGTCGGACCGGGGCTTATACGATGAATTTTTGGATCGCATGACCATTAACGTGAGTGAATTTTACCGGAACCCGGTCCGCTGGCAGCAACTAGAGACGGACATTTTGCCGGAACTCATCCGTAAGAGCCAGGGCAAGTTGCGCGTCTGGAGCGCGGCGTGCTCGACGGGCGAAGAACCGTATTCGTTGGCGATGCTGTTATCGAAACATTTGTCACCCGCCCAGTTCACAATCACGGCGACGGACCTAGATGACGTGGTGATCGAAAAAGCGAAACAAGGCAAGTATCATGAGCGGGCGCTCGTTGACTTGCCATCAGAGTTTCGGCAACGTTACTTCACCCGCCGTGGAGACGACTATTACATCACAGAGGACATCAAAAAATTAGTAACGTTCAAAAAACATAATCTGTTGGCCGACGTGTATGAACGGAATTTTGATTTAATCGTCTGTCGGAACGTCTTGATTTATTTCACCGAGGAAGCGAAAGAGAAAGTCTATACATCGTTCCACCGATCACTCCGACCAGGCGGTGTCCTCTTCGTCGGAGGGACCGAGCAGATCTTTCAACCGAAGCGATACGGCTACAAGATGAAGCAGAGCTTCTTCTACGAAAAATTTGAAGAATGAGGTGGCAGCTATGCGTTATTTGACGGCAGGAGAATCGCACGGGCCTGGACTTTCAATCATTATCGAGGGTGTACCGGCCGGGCTTGAGGTCGATGTGCAAGCCATCAATGCGGAACTCGCGAAACGGCAGTCCGGCTACGGCCGCGGCCGCCGCATGCAAATTGAATCAGACCGAATCGAGGTGAGGGCCGGCATTCGTCACGGGGTGACGACAGGGGCCCCTATTTCGTTCTGGATCGAGAACAAGGACCATACTCATTGGCGGAACGTGATGCAGGCCGAACCGATTGATGCGGACGTGGAAATCAAACGCCGTGTCGTCCGCCCACGACCCGGACATGCGGACCTCATCGGCGGCTTGAAATACGACCATCGTGACCTACGGGACGTCCTCGAACGTTCGAGCGCACGTGAGACGGCCGCTCGGGTCGCAGTCGGCGCACTCAGCAAACAATTGCTCGCTGCTGTCGGGATGTCGCTCGTCAGCTATGTCAAAGTGATTGGCGGCGTCGAGGCCGATGCCTCATACGAGTCGCTCGATACATTGCGCGCCACGATCGAGGCGTCACCGGTCCGGACGATGGATGAGACGGCAGGCAAGGCGATGATGCGTCGAATCGATGAGGCGAAAGCAGCCGGTGACTCACTCGGCGGTGTCATCTGTACGGAAGTGCATGGTGTCATCCCGGGGCTCGGGTCGTACGTCCAATATGACCGGAAACTCGATGCGGCCATCGCTCGCGCCGTCATGAGTGTCAACGCCATCAAAGGCGTCGCTTTCGGTGATGGGTTCGAGATGGCGTATCGACCAGGGTCGGAAGTGATGGACCCGATCGCCTATGGACCGGACGGCTATACACGCCTGAGCAATCATCTCGGCGGTTTCGAAGGTGGGATGACGACCGGGATGCCGATTGTCTGTACCGCTGTGATGAAACCGATTCCGACGCTCTACAAGCCGCTCCAATCCGTCGATATCGATACGAAAGAACCATTCCTCGCCCAAATCGAGCGAAGTGACGCCTGTGCCGTCCCGGCCGCCTCACTCGTCGTCGAGGCCGTCGTCGCGTTTGAACTCGCCCGTGAGTTATGCGAGACGTTCGGACATGACACGGTCGGACGCATCCAAGCGCGCGTCGACGCGTACCGCGAGGAGATTCGCACGTGGTGACGATTCGCGTGAACGCCTCGACTCCATACGACGTCACAATTGAACGAGGGGACGCCTGGCTCGACTGCGTCCCTTACTTCTCGTGCTCAACCGTGTGGGTCATCACGGACGAGACGGTAGATCGCCTGCACGGGACGGCGTTTCGGACTCGTCTCGAGGCAAGCGCGCGTCCAATCGTCTGGTCGGTCGTCCGTCCGGGCGACGGATCGAAATCGCTCGCGACGATTGAACGTCTCGTCGCGGACGGGTTGACGTCCGGCTGTGACCGGGACACGCTCGTCGTCGCCTTTGGCGGCGGCATGATTGGGGACTTGGCCGGCTTTTTGGCGAGTGTCTATATGCGCGGGCTGCATTACATACAAGTGCCGACGACGGTTCTCGCCCACGATTCAGCGGTCGGCGGAAAAGTCGCGGTCAACCATCCGCTCGCCAAAAATGCGATCGGTGCCTTTTATCAACCAGCGGGCGTCCACTATAACGTCGACCGCCTCGAGACGTTGACGGACCGTGACGTGCTGAGTGGGCTCGGCGAGTTAATTAAACATGCCTACTTGTCACGATACGTCCTCGGGTACTCGTTCGAGACCGAGCTGTTCACCGCCTTGGCGCAAGGACCGCTCGATTGGGCGGCGTGGCTCGCACGTGGGATTGAAGTGAAACGACAGGTCGTCGAGACCGATGAACGGGAACACGGCGTAAGGGCATGGCTGAACTTTGGTCATACGTTCGGCCATGCGTTGGAGTCGGTCGAGGCGTACCGACTAGCGCACGGGGAGGCCATCCTATACGGAATGGTGTACGCCTTCCTCGTCGCCGGAGACTTCTCACGCGCGGAAACGCTCGCCGGATTCATGAAACAGCAAGCAATCACGCCGGTCCTCTGGCAGCCATTCGAGGCGTATCTCGAGGTGATGGGCCACGATAAAAAGAATCGAACTGGACAGATTCGCTTCGTACTGCTCGGTGAAGAAGTGACCGTGACGAGCGTCACGACCGAACGGCTCGTCGAAGCGTATAATCAGTTGAAAGGGTGGTTTTAAGATGGGATTGAACGGATTGATACGCGTACCGAGCGATAAGTCGATTACGCACCGGGCGTTATTGCTCGGGGCCGTGGCGCACGGACAGACGACAGTGTACGACCCGCTCCTCGGTGATGATTGCCGGTCGACGCTCGAGGCGATCCGTCGTTTGGGCGCACAAGTCGATGAACAAGCGGAACGACTCGTCATCACTGGCAGCCCGTCGCTCACGTCGGCGGAACTCGATTGCGGGAACTCCGGCACGACGATGCGTCTCTTGACGGGACTGCTTGCAGGCTACGACGGGACGTTCACGCTCACCGGCGACGCCTCGCTCTCGAAGAGACCGATGCGACGCGTCACTGCCCCGTTGCGCGCCATGGGAGCCGACCTTGCAGGTGACGTCGCTCCGCTCCAGATCCGCGGGCGGGCGTTGACGGGCATCGATTACACGTTGCCTGTCGCGAGCGCGCAAGTGAAATCAGCCATTTTATTGGCTGGACTCCGTGCGGACAGCCCGACGATCGTGCGCGAGCCGGTCTTGTCGAGGGATCATACTGAACGCATGCTGCCGCTGTTCAACGGGCAGATTGACATCACTTCGGAAGAGGGGGTTCGGACGATTCGGCTGTCGCCGTCCGTCCTGGAAGGCGCGACGGTGGCCGTACCGGCTGACCCGTCCTCGGCCGCCTTTTGGTGGGCCGGGGCCGCGCTCGTCCCGGATAGTCGCGTCACGACGACCGACGTCTGTTTGAACGAGACACGGATTGGCTTTTTGCGCACGCTCGAACGGATGGGGGCGCACGTTGACGTGACGAACGTCCGCGCACTCGGAGAAGAATCGGTCGGGGACGTCACCGTGTCGACGAGCACGCTCCACGGCATCCGGTTGGACGGGACCGCCATCCCACATCAAATCGACGAGTTGCCATTATTCGCCCTCGTCGCGTCGCAGGCGTCGAGCCCATCGTCAGTCCGGGATGCGGGGGAGCTCCGCGTGAAAGAGACGGACCGGATTCAGACGGTCGCGAGCGAATTGAAGGCGCTCGGTGTCGACCTTCGCGAGACGGATGACGGCTTTGACGTCTATCCGAGCCGTTTGCACGGGGGACACGTCTCCTCGCACGGAGATCATCGCTTGGCGATGATGCTCCAAATTGCGGACTTATTGACTACGGAACATGTGACGATTGACGATGTCGAGGCAGCGGACGTGAGTTACCCGCGCTTCCGTGACGATTTACAACGACTCGGTCGTGAGATAGAATAACGTCAATACGAGTAGCCGCTAGGAGGAATTTTGACGATGTTAGACGAAACAGAATTAAACCATATCATTGAGATGCTTGAAAAAGGTGAGACGGAGCATGCCCTCATGCATCTCGAATCGCTCGAGAAGGAAGGGTCGGACGAGGACCGGTTGGCCATCGCCGATCTCTACCTCGAACTCGGCCTCGCCGATCGGGCCGTCAAGTTGCTCGCAGCGCTATATGTCGATTATGCGGGCAACCCGCACGTCGCCTTGTCGCTCGCCGAGGCCTACTTGGACAGTGACCGGGAAGAAGAGGCGATTGCCGTCCTCGAGAAAATCGATACGACGGACAAGGAAGCGCATATGCGTAGCCTCGTCCTCCTCGCCGATTTATATCAATCACAAGGGTTGGACGAGGTCGCCGTCAAGAAACTGATGGAGGCGCTCGAGACGAACCCGGACGAACCGCTCCTCATCTACGGATTGGCCGAGTTGTACGCGTCGATCGGATCGTTCGAACAGGCGGTACCGCTGTACGCGCGTCTGCCGCACTTGCGCTTGCCGGAAGAACTCGATTATCAGGCCGATTACGCCGAGGCGCTCACGATGATCGGTTCGTTCGAAGAGGCACTCGATGAGTATGAGAAGGCGGAAGACCGCAACTTGAACACGATTTTCGGTCACGCCATGACGGCCCACCGCATCGGACGTGACGAAATTGCCGTCAAACAGTTTGAGTCGCTTCGCTCGATGGACCCGGACTTCACGTCGCTCTATCTGCCTTACACGGAAGCGCTCGACGAACTCGGCCGCTTCGATGAGGCGCTTGAGGTGATTGGCCAAGGGATTGACCGCGACGACTATAACGACGAGTTGCGTACGGTAAAAGCGAAACTGTTCTTGAAACAAGGTCGGACAGATGAGGCGGTCACGGAACTGCGCGAGGCGCTCGCATTGAATCCGGAGTCCCTTCAGGCGACTGAGCTGCTCTTATCGGTCTTGTTCGAAGCCGGGGACATGGAGGCCGTCCTCGAGACAATCGATGCGCTCGAGGAACATTCGACGTCTCCACTCATGACATGGTACAAGGCGAAAGCGGCCTATGAACTTGAGGACTATGATACGGCCGTCACGTTATACCGGTCGATCGAGCAAGTTTATAAAGAGGACGTGTCATTTGCGATTGAATGGGCTACACTATTGATAGAAGAAGGACAGCGTGACCAAGCGCAACGAGTGCTCGAGCAAACGCTTGCGCTCACTGTCGATGTCGATGACCGCCAAGCACTTGAAGAGCGGCTCGAACGGTTGACGGATCACGATTAAACGATATAAAGGAGATGGGGTCATATGGTCGAGCGGAAAAGAACATTTTTAAAGCGATTCCTCGCTCATCATACGCTTCGTAAACGAGAAGCCAAGTGGATTATCGACTACTGGCTCAGACATCCAGAAAAACTCGGGAACGTTCATTTCGTCACGAACGCCTCGGTCTCACCGCGCAGTTTGATCATGACGGCGTATGGATTTGACGGCGAACCGTTCCGTTACCGTCGGGGTGACCTCATCACGGTCAATCCCGAGAAGGCGTATCACGACATCCGGCTCCACGACGGCGCCATCTACGTGGAGTTGAACTTTCAAGGCATGATGATTGATGAGCTGTGGATTGATATCGTGGAATTGAATCCGTTCGAACCCGTCGCCGAAGTGAAAGACGAAGTGACGACGTCGGCCCAGACGGTCATTCGGGCCTCGGTTGCCCAGTTCGAGGAGGAGCGTCTGCTCGTCGAAATCGATAAGGCACTCGACCGACGGGACGAGAAATTGTTCCGCAACTTGACGAGCCAGCTCCATCAAGTCCGAGCCTCAAAATTATTTTAATAAAAACAAGCGCTTCCGTTATGGGTTGCGCTTGTTTTTTGGTATATTAATGACGTAGGAATACACAATAATTTCACATTTCGTTCATAAGTTTCGCAGAGGGAACGATTGTAGGTACGCTACAATGAACATAATGATGTATGTCTAATGGAGAGGAGGAGGAAGATGAGGTTCGATGGTCTAGACGCGATGAAGTCGCTCTCAGAACGCCAATACGTCGATACGCTCGTCGTCCCGCTCGTCGAATTGGCGTTTGATGAGGACATGGTGCGGAAAGCCGAAGGAAACGAAGTCATCCAGGCGGTGGCACTTGAAACCGAGCGCCAATTGTCCGGTCGGACGATGCTAAGCCCGACAATCAGTTATGTCGACGCGGAGGCAGGGCGTGCGCTCGCCGAACAAGTTACTGTTCAGGCGACGGCATCGGGGTTTACCCACGTGTTGTTCATCTCCTCGGATTTGCGTTTCAAGGGCTCTGAACTGCCGATTATTTTCGTTCCGCCGCTTGCGTTGAAAGGCATGTCCGGCGAGCAGTCGCACACGATGGTTCAAAATTTTGCGACGCAAGTCATTACCGATCTTTCGAGCCGTTGGATGGCGACATGAAGCGGTTGACGTGGAGGTTTTATTGATATACTATTTTGTTGAGTGAGAAATTTTTGTGAAGAATGCATAAAGAATTATGGGGTTATGCACACGAATGAGGGGGGAACGAAATGGCTCAAAATGGGTCAAAAGTCACACGCCGTCAGTTCTTAACGTATACGTTGACTGGTGTAGGTGGCTTTATGGCGGCAACATTGATCAGTCCGATGGTCAACTTTGCGATCGATCCGGTCTTAAAAAAATCGGGAGCGGGCGATAAAGTAAAAGTCATCAGTCTTGATGACATCACGACTGAGCCGCAACGTGTCGACTTTAAGAAACAAACGCAAGATGCTTGGTATGAATTTGAAGAAACGCTTTCGGCGTGGGTATTTAAAGATGAGAGCGGCGAAATCATCGCCTTGTCTCCAATTTGTACGCACCTCGGCTGCCAAGTAGGATATGGTGGAGACCCGACTCGACCGACAGAATTCTTCTGCCCGTGTCACTTCGGTCGCTATGAGAAAGATGGAACGAACATTCCTGGTACGCCTCCGACTGCACCACTTGCACGCTACGAAAAAGAAGAAAAAGACGGCTTCCTATACTTGGGCAGTCCAGTCGCACAGTTGTGAGAGGGGGAATAGTCGATGTTACAAAAAATTTATGATTGGGTCGATGAACGCGTCGACATCACGCCGTTATGGCGCGACATCGCTGACCATGAAGTTCCAGAACACGTCAACCCTGCCCATCACTTTTCAGCATTTGTTTATTGCTTCGGCGGTCTGACGTTCTTCACGATCGTGATTCAAATTCTGTCAGGGATGTTCTTGACGATGTACTATGTACCAGACATCATCAACGCGCACGCGTCGGTGTACTATCTTCAAAACGAGATCGCGCACGGACAAATCGTTCGTGGGATGCACCACTGGGGCGCATCGGTTGCGATCGTCATGTTGTTCTTACATACGCTCCGCGTATTCTTTACCGGGTCGTATAAGAAACCTCGCGAACTCAACTGGGTCGTCGGTGTTCTCTTGTTCTTCGTCGTCTTGGCGCTCGGTCTTACAGGGTACTTGTTGCCGTGGGATATGAAAGCGTTGTTCGCGACGAAAGTTACACTTCAAATTGCCGAGAGTGTCCCGGTCATTGGTGGTATCGCCAAAACGCTTCTCGCCGGTGGCGAGATCGTCGGCGCACGGACGCTCACGAACTTCTTCGCCATTCACGTCTTCTTCTTACCGGCGGCCTTGTTCGGACTCCTCGGAGCCCACTTCTTGATGATTCGTAAGCAAGGGATCTCAGGACCGCTATAAGCCGATTCGAAGACAAAAAGGAGGAGAAACGATATGCATCGCGGTAAAGGGATGAAATTTGTAACCGACTCTCGAGTAGGAATCTCGAATCGGAAACAAAATATTGCTAAAGACTATTCAGAGTATCCAGGACGCACGGAAGCGTTCTGGCCGAACTTCTTGTTGAAAGAGTGGATGGTCGGTTCGGTCTTCTTGATCGGATTCATCGCCTTGACGATTGTCGAGGCCCCACCGCTCCAAAACATCGCCGATCCAACGAACACGTCATACATTCCGCTTCCGGACTGGTATTTCTTGTTCTTGTATCAATTGCTCAAGTATCAGTTCGCAGCAGGGGATTGGATCTTGCTTGGAACGGTCATCTTGCCAGGGGTCGCTTTCACGGCGCTCTTGATCGCACCATGGCTCGACCAAGGACTCGAACGCCGTCCGGCCAAACGTCCGGTCGCCATTAGCTTCATGCTTCTCGGTGTGTTGTCGATTTTCTACTTGACGTGGGAATCGGTTCAAACGACGCACTGGGATCAAGTTCATGAACAAGGGATCTTGGAAGTTCCGGGCGAGGGCCCTGAAATCGATACGGCCGCACCTGGCTATGAGATTTATTCGGCTCAGTCTTGTGTGAACTGTCACGGTCAGAACCTCGAAGGCGGGGCAGCAGCTCCTGCACTCGTCGGCACACAGTATACGGCCGAAGAGATCGCGGATATCGCGGTCAACGGTGTCGGTACGATGCCAGCCGGTCAATGGGATGGTTCGGATGAAGATCTCCAAGCCATGTCTGAATTCATCGCTTCATACGGTGAAGGCGGCGAAAACAACCAATAATCGATTGGTTCAAGAAGCGTGGCCCGTCTAACGGGTCACGCTTCTTTTTACTTCGCCTCCGTTGCGCTACAATAGAGAAAAAAAGGATGGAATACACGAATGATACATATGTTACGCCCGTTTCTCACCCATCGGACCGTCTTGGTGCTCTTGTTCATCATCAACTTGTTCGGAACGATTTACGGATATGTCTGGTATGAGCCCCAGCTCCGTGACACACCGCTCATCTATTGGCCGTTCGTGCCGGACAGTCCGACGGCCTCGCTCTTCTTCACGGTCGTGCTCGGCTTATGGATTGCCGGGAAGAAGTCACCCCTCATGGAGACGCTCGCCTTCGTGACGCTCATCAAATACGGGGTATGGGCCGTCATCATGAACATCTTGTTCTTACGGGAACTCGGTCCCGATGCCGAGACGTTCACCGTGCTCATGGCCGTCATGCTGATGGTGTCACACGGGGCGATGGCGTTCCAGGCGCTGTTGTACGCACCGTTCATGACATGGACGGTCCGCTCGTTTGTCTTGACGCTCATCTGGGTCATCCATAACGACGTCGTCGACTACGTGCTCGGACAATGGCCGCGTTATCCGTCACTGGCCGAACATATCGCCTGGATCGGCTACGGGTCGTTCTGGTTGACCGGAATATGTTTTTTTATGGGATACCACATCATCCTACGCACTTCGCTTGATAATAAGTTCATTAGAATGTAAAATCAGATTATCAAATACACGCAGAGGTGATAGAGAACATGTCATTAGGTGGCTATATTTTCTATCTTGCACTGATTATGCTCATTCCGTTATGGGCCCAGATGCGAGTGAAAAGTACGTACAAAAAGTTTCTCCAACAACCGATTCAAAGCGGAGTCACGGGTGCACAGGTCGCTGACTTCATCATGAAACAAAACGGCGTTCATAACGTCCGGATCGAGATGGTCGATGGTTTGATGAGTGACCATTACGACCCGGTCAATAAAGTCGTCCGTCTGTCGCGCGAAGTGTATCAAGGGTCGACGATTTCATCGGCTGCGATTGCGGCCCACGAGATTGGCCACGTGATTCAAGATGCATCCGACTATAAGTTGATGCGGGTCCGTCACCGTCTCGTCCCGATCGTGAACATCACGTCGAACTTGTCGTTCCCACTTCTCTTAGGTGGTTTCTTGCTCGGCGCGATGGGGCTCGCCCAACTCGGTGTCATCATGATGCTCGGGGCGGTCGTGTTCCAACTCGTCACGTTACCTGTCGAATTCGATGCCTCGAAACGGGCTATGGCTGAATTGACGAGCCACGGCATCGTCACGGCAACGGAAGAGTCGGGCGCACGCAAAGTGCTCAACGCGGCGGCTTGGACATATGTGGCGGCCACACTTGTCGCCGTCGCCGAACTGATCCGCTTGGCGCTCATCGTCTTCATGCCACGTGATGAGTAGAATCAAGGGTCCCGTCCACGTGACGGGACTTTTTTAATTTTGCTTTCGAAAGGAGTAGCAGATGAATCAACCACAATTGACGAAAGCGGGACGGCTCCGCTTACAAGAACAGCTGGAGACGTTGCGCGGGGATAGCCGGCATGAGGCGCTCGAACGCGTCAAGACGGCCCGAAAGTTTTGTGATTTTCGTGAAGACGTGACGTACGTGGAGGCGGTCCGGGAACAAGAGCGGATTGAGACTAAAATTATCGAACTGGAGCGTCTGCTCGCCGATGCCGTTATCGTCGACGAGGGTCGGCCCGACGTCGTCGCGTTCGGGAGCCGAGTCGTCATTCGGGAATTACCGGACGGGAACGATGAGACGTATCGCCTCGTCGGTGAGCTCGAGGCTGATTTGGCGGAAGAAACGATTTCCGTATCGTCCCCGCTCGGTAGTGGGTTGATGGGAGGCGTTGTCGGTCAATCCGTATCAATCGCTTCACCGGGCGGTCCACTCGATTTTGAGATTGTCCGAATCGAGCCATAATGAAACGCCCCGTTCATCCGAACGGGGCGTCGTTTGTCGTGACTTATTTCAGCGGGACACGGTTCTCATCGAACGTGAACCCTTCACCGCCGACCTCATAGACGTGGTGGAACGTGACGAAGGCGTGTGGGTCGATCTGTTTGACGATTGTCTTCAACCGATTGACTTCGTTTCGTCCAACGACGACGTATAGCACTTCGAGCTCTTTATTCGAATAGCCGCCCTTGGCGAGGAGCCGTGTCGTCCCACGGTTCATCGTGGCGTGAATCCCGTCAGCGATGGCCGTACGATGATCGCTGATAATCATGGCGGCCTTGCCGGCGTATGTCCCTTCTTGCATCGAGTCGATGACGCGGGCACCGATATAGACGGCGAGGAGCGTGTACATCGCCTCGCGGATATCGAGATACGTCAAACTGAGGACGATGACGAAAAAGTCGAACACGAGGAACGTCTTGCCGATTGACCAGCCAACATAACGTTGGACGAGCCGGGCGATGATATCGACGCCTCCCGTCGTCCCGCCGTTATTGAAGATGATGCCGAGACCGACTCCGATGAAGAGACCGGCGAATAGACTCGCGAGCACCATATCGTCCGTCAAATCGATGATTAGATTCGAGTACTTGGCGATGAGGGCGTACCAGAGCGAGAAACTGAACGTCCCGATGAGCGTATAGATGAACGTCGTCCGCCCGAGCAGCTTGTAGCTGACAAAAAAGAGCGGGATGTTGAGCGCCAAGTTCGTGATCGATGGCGACCAGTCGAACAAACCGCGCAGAATCAAGGTGATGCCCGTGAATCCGCCTTCCGCCAAATTGTTCTGGACGTTGAAATGATAGACGCCGAACGCGAAGATAAAGGAACCAATTAAAATAAAGAATATATTGCGAAACCGAATCGGTAATTGTACCGTCATTTGGTTCACCTCCCACCTAGTAGCGTACTCGAAAAACCTCTGGATTGACTACCCTCTACATATGACATTCTGCGATGAGTCCGATATAATTTTCACAGAAGAGGTGATTTTATGAAAATAGTAGCAATCGGGGCCCATCCAGACGATATCGAAATCGGAATCGCCGGCATGACC
The DNA here is from genome assembly GCF_018618395.1 of Exiguobacterium sp. s149. Classification (NCBI taxonomy): domain Bacteria; kingdom Bacillati; phylum Bacillota; class Bacilli; order Caryophanales; genus Exiguobacterium; species Exiguobacterium sp. s149. Next base: position 240,264 of record NZ_JACSLZ010000005.1, on the reverse strand, counting down.
GCCCAATGGACCGAGGCCGGGGTCGACGTCCTATACGTCGATTTGACGAGAGCGGAGCTGTCTTCGAACGGGGACGTCGTCACACGCGGCATCGAAGCCGAAACGGCCGATCGGGTGCTCGGCATCCGTCGCATCAATCTCGGGTTCCCGGACCGGGGCCTGACCGGGGACACCACGCAAATCGAGTCAATCGTCCGATTGATTCGGTCCGAGCGTCCGACACACGTCCTGTATCCATACGGCATCGACCGCCATCCCGACCACGGCGCCTGCGCCCGACTCGTCGAGGAGGCGCTCTTTAATGCCGGAATCCGTAAATACATGCCCGACGTCCCGGCATATCGGCCGTCGAGCGTCTATCAATATATGATTAACGCCCATACGACACCGGACGTCTGCATCGACATCACAGGGACAATCGAGCAAAAACTTGACGCCTTGCGCGCCTATGCCAGTCAGTTCACACCGGTCGACGGCGTGGCAACGCCGCTCACGGACGCCTATCTCGAACGGGTGTTGGCGCGGGAACGTCACTTCGGCAGCTTAATCGGGACCGCATATGCGGAAGGGTTGATGACGAGTCGCCCGTACGTCGTCCATCGGGCAGGTGAGCTCACATGAGTCTACGAATCGGAGTTCTCTGTTATCCGTCGGTCGGGGGTTCGGGCATTCTCGCCACCGAGCTCGGGATGAAACTCGCCGACCGGGGCCATGACGTCCATTTCATCACGTCGAGCATCCCATTCCGATTGAACGCCTATCATCCGAACATCACGTTCCACCAAGTCGAGATCAATCAATACTCGGTGTTCCGGTATCCACCGTACGACATCACGCTGGCGTCGAAGATTGCGAGCGTCATCCGGGCGTTCGGCCTCGATGTCATCCACGCCCACTATGCGGTGCCGCACGCCGTCTGTGCCGCCCTCGGACGCGAGATGGCGGGGACAAAGACACCGATCGTGTCGACACTCCATGGCACGGATATCACCGTGCTCGGGGAAGATGAGGAATTGAAGCCGGCGATTTTGTACGGCTTACGCCAATCGAACGCCATCACGGCCGTCTCGGACAGTTTGAAGCAAGAGACGCTCGAGCGGATTGGGTCCGACTTATCGATTGACGTCATTCACAACTTCATCGATGAGGCGGTCTATCAACCGCAGGCCGACACGTCGCTCCGCGAACGGTATGGCTTGTCCGATCAAGACCGGGTCGTCATCCATATCTCGAACTTCCGGCAAGTGAAGCGAATCGATCTCGTGCTCGAGGCGTTCCAGCAGATGAACGTCCCACATAAGAAACTGCTCCTCGTCGGCGACGGTCCGCTCATGGGAGCGATGCGCCGCCTCGTGAGCGAAATGGGACTCGAAGAGCAAGTCATCTTCGCCGGGAAGCAAGAACAAGTGGCGGCGCTCTTGTCGATTTGCGACGTCCACATCCTGTTATCGGACAAAGAGGCGTTCGGTCTCGTCGCGCTCGAGGCGATGGCGACGGGCGTCCCGTCGGTCGTCAGCGATGCGGGCGGATTGCCGGAAGTCATCACTGACGGCGTGGAAGGGTTCGTCGTCAAACGCGGCGACGCGCTCGCGGCGACGAGAGCGCTCGAAGCGATTTTGCTTGACGGGGAACTGCATGCACGCTTCCGCACGAACGGGCTCGAACGGGCCAAACAGTTCGCGTCGGCTGATATCGTCACGGCATATGAATCGCTTTATGAACAGGTGGTGCGCCCATGACGGAATGGGAATACGCCAAACAGATTATCGAAACGATTAACGCCCACGGCGGCGAAGCGTATATCGTCGGGGGGGCCGTCCGCGACTATATGCGCGGTACGCTTCCGGATGACATCGATATCGCCACGTCGCTCTTTCCGGACGAAGTTATGCGCTTGTTCCCGAAATCGGTACCGACCGGAATCGATCACGGCACAGTGACGGTCATTCTCGACCATCATCCGTTCGAAGTGACGACGTTCCGGTCGGAAGGGACCTATTCGGATTCGAGACGGCCCGACCACGTGTCGCTCGGCGTCTCGCTCGAGGAGGATATGAAACGGCGCGACTTCACGATGAACGCGATGGCGTTCCACAATGGCAACGTCGTCGATTTGTTCGGCGGTCGGATGGATCTTGAGGCGCGTGTCATTCGTACCGTCGGCAGCCCGTACGAACGCTTCAATGAGGACGCGCTCCGCATCATGCGGGCGTTCCGCTTCATGGCCCAGCTCGATTTCCGTCTCGATGACGACGTGCAACGGGCTTCCCGCGAACTCGGTCATAAACTGCAAGACATCGCGATGGAGCGGGTCGCCATCGAGTTTGAGAAGCTGATGGTCGGTCCGGCGTATCGAAAAGCGCTGGCGGCGATACTGGACCTCGGCATCCATCAGTACTTACCGAACGTCTCGGAAGAACTGATTGAGCGCGTCATCGCCGACAGACGGACGCCGGTCAATCCGGTCGGCGGCTGGGCGCTGTTCGTCCATCATGCCGCTGCGACCGATTGGTTGACGCCGTGGAAACGCTCGAACGCGCTGAAACGGGAAGCGAACGTGCTCGCCCGGTTGTTCACGACCGGCCTCGACACGTTCACGATTTACGAGACGACGACGGCGACGCTCTCGACGTATCTCGACATGTCGGGTCGGACGGAGACGGCTGAACAGTTGAAGCGGCAGTTGCCGATTCAATCGCGCCGGGAGCTTCGCTTCGACGGCCGTGACGCGCTCCAAATCGGGGCCAAGGGTCCGCTCATCAAACAAGTGCTCGCCCACGTCGAACGGCTCGTGCTGGAAGGCGAGCTCGCCAACGAACCGGAACCGTTACGAAAGGAGGCGAAACGATGGCTTCAACACGCGGAAAAGTATTAAACCTGTTGCAGGACGGGACCGTCTGGAGTGGTCAGGAGTTGGCCCGTCAATTAAATATTTCACGTACCGCTATTTGGAAGCATATTGAGATGTTAAAACAAGATGGGTATGCGATTGAGACGATTCCTCGAAAAGGGTATCAATTGTTCGGCCAGACCGACCGACTCGATGAGCCAGCGTTCGTATCGTTCCGAAAAGGACGCTTCGGACAAGCCGTCCATGCGTTTGATCAAGTCGATACGACCCAACGCATCGCCCATGAATTGGCGCAAAAAGGCGTCCTCGAAGGAACGCTCGTCATCAGCGAGGAGCAGACAGCGGGACGAGGCCAACTCGGCCGGAACTGGTATAATCCAAGCCACGTCAATATCGCGGCGAGTGTCATCCTGCGCCCGGCGTTGCCGATTCGCGACGCCTCGAAACTGACGCTCATGGCGGCGAGCGCGTTCGCGCGCGCCCTGCATGCGCAAGGTATCCCGGCTACCATCAAATGGCCGAATGACTTGTTGCTCAATGGGAAAAAAATCGGCGGCATCTTGACCGAGATGCAGACGGAGGGTGACCGGATTCAAGCCGTCATCCTCGGATTCGGGTTGAACGTCAATAGCGATGTCATCCCGGACGAGCTCGCCCATCGCGCGACGTCCATCAAGCTTGAAACGAATCAGACGTATCGGAGAAGCGAGTTGCTCGCGCACTTGCTCGCCGAGCTCGAGACGGAATACGATTTGTTCCTCGCCTCAGGATTTGATTCTGTGCGCGCCCATTGGCTCGAACACGCCGCCTATCTAAACGAACCGGTGACGTTGACGGCGTCAGGGAAGCCAAGACGCGGGACGATGCGCGGCATTTCAGAGGAAGGGGCACTCCTGTTGGAACATGAAGGAACGGTGGAGCCGATTTATTCTGCCGAGATCGCAGTTTGGAATGATTGATGGAAACGGGTTCGTGGTCTATAATGAATGTGCCGGACGCTATCGCTCGCGAAGTGTACCAGTACTGCAGACCGTCACTACATTTTTTTGTCTGCCTTGATCATTTTGACAGGGACAGAAGGACACTCATCTACTTGAGATTGTTTTCGTGCGCCTTCTTACCATTCGTGTAGGAAGGCGTTTTTTCTAACCTGTCTCCACATTAGGAGGAGAACTATATGCATACGATGACTTCGTTATTGAAGAAGATGAAGCAAGAAGAAAAATTAGTTATGTTGACTGCCTACGATTACCCGTCCGCGAAACTGGCCGAGGCTGCAGGCGTCGATATCATTTTAGTCGGGGACTCGCTCGGGATGGTCGTGCTCGGTTACGATTCGACGATTCCTGTGACAATCTCGGACATGGTCCATCACGCGAAAGCGGTTCGCCGCGGGGCCCGTGACACGTTCGTCATCGTCGATATGCCGTTCGCGACATACCACGGTGATTTCGACCGCACGCTTCAAGCGGCCGCGACGTTGTTCCAAGACGGACAAGCCGATGCGATTAAACTTGAAGGGGCGGGTGAGGTGCTTGAAACGATCGAGCGTCTGACGAAAGTCGGTATGCCGTGTGTCGCCCACCTTGGTCTCACTCCGCAATCGGTCGGTGTGCTCGAAGGTTATAAAGTACAAGGCAAGTCGCTCGAAGACGCAGAACAGTTGATTGCCGATAGCCTCGAGGCGGAGCGGGTCGGCGCGAAGATGCTCGTCCTCGAGTGTGTGCCGCATCAATTGGCCAAAAAGATTGCCGAGGCGCTCAGCATCCCGGTCATCGGAATCGGTGCGGGTGCCGATGTGGATGGCCAAGTACTCGTCTATCACGATATCTTGAAATATGGCGTCGACCGCCTTCCGAAGTTCGTCGAGGCATATGCCGACGTGAATGAAGTAGCGACGACAGCAATCCGCAATTACGTCGATGCGACGAAAGACGGCTCGTTCCCGCTCGAACGGCACACGTTCACGATGGATGAGTCATTGCTCGACACGCTCTACGGGGGCAAGGCATGAACATCGTCACGACCCCACGTTCGTTACAAGAAGCATTGACAGGTGTCGGGACGATCGGTTTCGTCCCGACGATGGGTTATTTGCATGAAGGGCACCTCAGTCTCGTCGAAGCGGCCAAGTCAGAAAACGACCTCGTCGTCATGAGTATCTTTGTCAACCCGACCCAGTTCGGACCGAACGAAGACCTCGACCGCTATCCGCGTGATTTCGAGCGGGACGAGGCACTCGCTCGCGAGGCGGGTGTCGACGTCTTGTTCTACCCGAACACGGAGACGATGTATCCGCTCGACATGGCACGTGTGACGGTGCGCACCGGCGCTGACGTCTTATGCGGGGCCAGTCGTCCCGGTCATTTCGATGGCGTCTTGACCGTCGTCTCGAAACTGTTCAATCTCGTCCGTCCGACCCGCGCTTACTTTGGGTTGAAGGATGCGCAACAGGTCGCTCTAATCGAAGGTTACGTCCGCGACTATTTCGTCCCGGTCGAGATTCGCCGCTGTGCGATTATCCGTGAACCGTCGGGCCTTGCGAAATCGTCCCGTAACGTCTATTTGTCGGAGTCAGAGAAGGCGGATGCGAGTGACATCAACCGTGCCTTGATTGAGGCGCGAGACGCCCTTGCGCAAGGTGAGGCGATTCGAGACGTGATGGCACGGCTCGAGGACCGCTTGAAGCACATTCCGAGCAGTACGATCGACTATGTCGAAATCAAAGACTATCCGACGTTGACCGAGGTGACCTCCGCGTCAACCGAACTATTGATTGCTGTAGCGGTGCAGTTCGAACGGGCCCGCTTGATTGATAATGTGATTTGGAAGAAAGGATGAATCCAATGATTCGAACATTTATGCACGCAAAACTACACAAGGCGACCGTCACCGAGGCGAATTTACATTACGTCGGCTCGATCACGATCGATGAAGATTTAATGGATGCGGTCGGGATCATGGAGAACGAGCATGTCCACATCACGAACAACCATAACGGGGCTCGCATCGAGACGTACGTCATCAAGGGCGAACGAGGCTCAGGTGTCGTCTGTTTGAACGGGGCTGCGGCCCGTCACTTCCAAGTCGGGGACGTCGTCATCATCATGGCGTACGGTCAAATGACGGCCGAGGAAGCGAAACAACATCGTCCGAAAGTCGCCGTCTTGAACGAGCGAAACGAGATTGATCAACTTCTATACGAAGAAATCGCCCATACGATTTTATAAGACGAACGGGGATGTCCGCGAGAGGCATCCCCGTTTTTTCGTGTATCGTTCTATGGTAAGATGAGACAGACAGAAAGCACGAGCGTGCCGAAGATGGGATGGATGTTATGGACACCTATGTGATAGTGGATTTGGAGACGACTGGTCATTCCGTCAAGTCCGGCGACGAATTGATTGAATTTGCGGCGGTGGTCGTTCAAGGGAGTGAAGTGATTGAGCGCTACAGTACCTTGATTCGTCCGAGTCGCCCAATCCCGCCTTTTATCACGCAGTTGACGACGATCACGAATCAAGACGTGGCGGAAGCCCCGACGTTTGAGGAAGTGATCCCAGATATATGGAAGATGCTAGACGGGCGGATTTTTGTCGCCCATAATGTATCGTTTGATTTGAATTTTTTGAATGAAAGCTTAGAGTTGGCCGGGTATATCCCGTTCCAGGGCCGGGCCATCGACACGGTCGAGCTGGCGCGGATTCTATACCCGACGCTCGAGAGCCACGCACTCGAGTCGCTCGCCGAGACGTTCAACCTCGTCCACACCGACGCGCACCGCGCGCTCAGCGACGCCGAGGCAACGGCTGAACTGTTCGTTCGCTTGGTCGAGCGGTTGCGCGCGTTACCGCTCGTCACGCTAAAACAATTGCGGCGGTTGTCCGAGTCGTGGACGAGCAACGTCGAGCCGCTGCTCGATGAGTTGATCATTCAAGTCGGGATCCGGGCCGACGACGAGACGACGTACGATGTTCATCGGAAAATCGCACTGAGACGTCTCGTCGACACGTTCGAACCCGCCATTGAACGCGAGCCGTTCGAGCCGTTCCTTCACCGGACGATTGAAGAGACGCTCCCGGCATTGTTCGGGCAATTCGAGCCGCGTCAAAGTCAATTTGAGATGATGCGCCACGTCTATAAAGCGCTCGATGACGAAGCGACACTGTTAATCGAGGCGGGGACAGGGACCGGAAAAACGTTGGCGTATTTGATTCCGAGCGCACATCACGCGCTCGAGACGAAACGACCGGTCGTCGTCAGCACACATACGATTCAATTGCAGGAACAGCTGTTGACTCGAGATTTGCCGATTTTAAAAGCGATTTTCCCTGAAGTCGAATTCACGTTGTTGAAAGGGAGACGCAATTACATCGACCTCCGCAAGTTCGAGATGATTCTCGAGGAGGAGAACGAAGGCTTGCTCCCAGCGATGTGCAAGGCGATGGTACTCGTCTGGTTGACCGAGACCGTGACAGGCGACTTGGAAGAGTTGTCGCTACCAGGCGCGGCGTCACAAGGGCCGGCCTCGTTCAAACGGCTCATCCAAGCCGACGCGGCCTCGGACTTCGGCCGCTTTGACCCGTGGTATAGCCGGGACTTCTTCACCCGGGCCGTCTTGCGCTCGAAAGAGGCCGATATCATCGTGACGAACCACGCCTTATTGTTCTCTGATTTGCAGCATCAGGCCGGGATTCTTCCGACCGATACGCCGCTCATCTTAGATGAAGCCCATCAAGTCGAGGAAGTCGCGTCGCATCACTTCGGTGTGACGTTCGACGCGATTCAGTTCGACCGCTTGTTCAAGTGGTTCGGTTACGGCGCCGATGGCAAGTTCCATTCACGCGTGCTTGGACTCGCTGATTTGACGGCCGTCGCAGAAGAAGCCGAGGCGTTCAGCAAGGCGACCGATCAAGCGCTCGCCCGCGTCGACGATGAACTGAACGATTTGCTCACGGCGCTCCAGTCGCTCGGTAAAAAGCGGGAGCAACGTCAAACCGTCCGCTTTGAGCGGGAAGGGGAGCCGTTCCGTCCGATTCGGGAAGTGGCGAAGCGACTCGAAGACCGTCTGCGGACACTCCGGACGACGCTCCGGCAACTGCATCGCCTTCTCGATGAGCATAAAGAACATATGACGTTCAAACAACGGGCCGTACTCGGGGATTTGAAGGCGTTCATCGGGGACGTGCGCGATATCGAGAGCGTGCTCTACGAGACGATGCTCACGCGGGATGACGATGCTGTCAGTTGGGTCGAACTCAACCTGGCCAACCGTAAGTTGACTTCGGTGTATACGCAACCGGTCGAAATCGGTCTGCTCTTGCATGAACGACTGTTCGCCAAGCGTTCGACCGTCTTGACGTCGGCGACGATGACCGTTTCGGGCCGATTCGGATTCATCGAACGCCGTCTTGGACTCGACGGCGAGGATGTCCGTCGCGTCGTCCTGGCGTCACCGTTTGATTTCAAGAAACAAGCGAAACTGTTCGTGCCATCCGATATCCCGCTCATCAACGAGGTTCCGTTGCCGCGGTTCGTCGAACAGATTGCAGGCTCGATTGCCCAAATCGCCAATGTGACGAAAGGACGGATGCTCGTCTTGTTCACATCGAACGAACTGTTGCGGTTGACGCACGAGGCCGTCAAAGACCAGCTTGATGAAGGTTATACGCTCCTCGCCCAAGGCGTCAGCGGCGGATCACGCAGCCGTTTGACGAAACAATTCAAGCGCATCGACCAATCGATTTTGTTCGGGACGGCCAGCTTCTGGGAAGGCGTCGACATTCCGGGCGAGGCACTCACTTGCCTCATTATCGTCCGACTCCCGTTCGCCCCGCCCGACCAACCGGTCATGCAGGCGCGGTCCGAGAAAATCGAGGCGACAGGCAAATCGTCATTCTTCGAGCTGTCACTCCCGCAAGCGGTGATCCGCTTTAAACAAGGGGTCGGCCGTCTGATTCGTTCGAAAGAGGATTACGGCGCCATCTTCGTCTTTGACCGTCGTGTCGAGACGACCCGTTATGGGAAGCAGTTCATCAACAGTTTGCCGGTCGTCGACCGAATCGACGGTCCGCTCGAGACTGCACTCGCCGAACTGGAGCTATTTTTAGACGAGAAAGAAAAGACCGGCCTAGGAAATCAGAGATAACGCTAGGCATCGTGATATTATCGTTTTATAATAATGGGTATAGTGTTTTTTGAAGGAGGAGTAATCATGAATTCGAATATCGAGACGTTGGCGACGGTTCGAATCGAGCCGACGGCAGATGTATACAAAATTGTCGACTTGTTAAACCGCACGTTGAAGGGCCAAGATTTAATGTTCGGTCTTGCTTTAGAGAAAAAAGTGAATGATCCGAAGAAAGAAGAGATGGTGTTCACCATCTATCGGACGGAATGACACGGAAGACCAAAGTAGTGGTTGCGTTCATGACGGCACTCATCGGTGTCGTCATCGTATTTAGTGGCATCTATTGGTTCACGGTCGGTCATACCGAGCGCACGAAAGACAAGATGATCGAGGCGGCACGCGAGCGTCTCGAGACCGAGCAACCGTCCGTCAACATCGAACGGGCCGAGCTGTATAACGGGACGGAACCGTACGTCGTCTTCGAGGAGACGGATCAAGTCCAGTTCGTGCCAGTCGATGACAAGTTGCCGATTGTGACGCGTGACATCGCGTCGGTCGACTTAGATCAAGTCTGTGCCGAATCGGTCGCAGAAACGGGCGGGTCACTCGTCAGCTGTAAATACGGGTTTGACGAACGGGCCTTGATTGAGGTCGTGACGAAATCGGGCGCATCGTATACGTATTCGTATTATACGCTCCAAGAGGGCGAATTTATTCGACGGGTCCAATTGACGGACTCGTAACGAAACCAAGGGGGAGTTTTTGTGGAACATCTATTGGCACAACGTGTAAAGCAGTTGACACCTTCAACGACACTCGCCATCACAGCGAAAGCGAAAGCGTTAAAGGCTTCGGGACAAGACGTCATCGGCCTCGGCGCCGGGGAACCGGACTTCAATACGCCGGAACGCATTATCGAGGTAGCCTGTCAGGCCGCGCGCGATGGTGACACGAAGTATACGCCATCAGGCGGGACGGTCGAATTGAAAGACGCGATCATCGAGAAGACGAAGCGCGACAGCAACTTGACGTTCACGCGTGCGGAGGTCATGGTCGCCTCAGGTGCGAAGCATGCCCTCTATACATTGTTCCAAGCGATTTTAGATGAAGGCGACGAAGTCATCATCCCGGTACCGTACTGGGTCAGCTATCCGGAGCAAGTGAAGCTCGCGGACGGTGTCCCGGTGTACGTCGATACGAATGAGTCGACGATGTTCAAATTGACGCCAGAGTTGCTCGAGGCGGCCATCACGGAACGGACGAAAGCGGTCATCTTGAACAGTCCGTCGAACCCGACCGGTATGATTTATACCGAGGCCGAACTGTCGGCACTCGCGGACGTCATCAAACGACACGATTTGCTCGTCGTCAGTGACGAGATTTATGAGAAACTCGTCTACGGCGATGCGGAGTTCGTCTCAATCGCGACGCTTCCAGGGATGTTGGAGCGGACAATCATCATCAATGGCGTCTCGAAGTCACACGCGATGACCGGATGGCGCATCGGTTATGCGGTCGGCGATAAGACAATTATTGAGGCGATGACGAACCTCGCATCGCACTCGACATCGAACCCGACGTCAATCGCCCAAGCGGCGGCGGTCGAAGCGTATAACGGACCACAAGACGACGTCGAGATGATGCGTGTCTCATTCGCGGAACGACTCGAGATCGTTTATGAGCGTTTGATTGCCATTCCAGGCATCACATGCTTGAAGCCGCAAGGCGCATTTTACTTATATGCCAACGCCAAAGAGGCGGCATTGATGAGCGGATATGACTCGGTCGACGCATGGTGTGAGGCCGTACTCGGCGAAGCGTTTGTCGCCCTCGTTCCAGGCTCAGGTTTCGGACAGGACGACTACGTCCGCTTGTCTTATGCAACAGAATTGAAACGGGTATTAGAAGCGCTCGATCGAGTAGAAGACTTCATTACACGTAAAGCTCGATAAGCGAAAGGATGGATATGGATATGACAACTATTTCAATCAGCCAATTTAAAGATTACGAAGGCCAGACGGTCCGCGTCGGAGCCTGGATCGCCAACAAACGTTCGAGTGGAAAGATCGCTTTCCTTCAACTTCGTGACGGGAGCGGTTTCGCTCAAGCCGTCGTCGTCAAAGCCGATGTAGCCGAAGCGTTGTTCGCGCTCGCTAAAGGCGTGACGCAAGAAACTTCGGTCTGGGTCACCGGTACGGTCAAATCGGACGGCGGGCGCACGCCGCTCGGCTTCGAGCTCGAAGTGACGGCGATGGAAGTGATTGCAGAATCAATCGACTATCCGATCACACCGAAAGAGCACGGTACCGAGTTCTTGATGGACAACCGTCACCTTTGGCTCCGTTCGCGTCGCCAGCACGCGATCATGAAAGTTCGTAACGAATTGATTCGGGCGACGTATGAGTTCTACAACCAAGAAGGTTTCGTGAAAATCGATCCACCAATCATCACGTCGAGTGCACCGGAAGGAACGACTGAGTTGTTCGAGACAGATTACTTCGGACAACCGGCCTACTTGTCACAAACGGGCCAGCTATACATGGAAGCTGCCGCGATGGCACTTGGCAAAGTTTTCTCGTTCGGACCGACGTTCCGGGCCGAGAAATCGAAGACGCGCCGCCACTTGATCGAGTTCTGGATGATCGAGCCGGAGATGGCATTCTTCGACCACGACATGAGCCTCGAGCTCCAAGAGCGCTACGTCTCGTATATCGCCAAATCGGCGCTCGAAAACTGCCGCAACGAATTGGAACTGCTCGGACGCGACTTGTCGAAACTTGAGAAAGTCCAAGCACCGTTCCCGCGTGTCCGTTACACCGATGCGATCAAGTTCTTAAAAGACGAAGGCTTCGACGACATCGAGTACGGCGACGATTTCGGTGCCCCGCACGAGACGGCCATCGCCAACGCGCATGACCTCCCGGTGTTCATCACACATTGGCCGAAAGACATCAAGCCGTTCTATATGAAAGTCGATTCGGAAAACCCGGAACTCGTCCTCTGTGCCGACTTGATCGCACCGGAAGGCTACGGCGAGATTATCGGCGGTTCGCAACGTGAAGACGATTACGACCGGTTGAAAGAAGAAATCATCAAAGAAGGTCTCGATGAGACGGACGCGTACGACTGGTACCTCGAACTTCGCAAATACGGGTCGGTCCCGCACTCTGGCTTCGGTCTTGGTCTTGAGCGTACGGTCGCCTGGATTAGCGGTATCGAGCATATCCGCGAAGCGATTCCGTTCCCACGCCTCTTGAACCGCATTCACCCATAATCGCCAATCGGGGATGACTTCGTCTTCCCCGATTGATTTGTCTAGAAAGGATGTGCGACATGGATGCACATAATCTAATCAAGCTGTTCGAACAAAATCCAGTCGTCGTTCCGAGAAAACTGTTCACGGAGGCGCGTCGCCTCAACTTGAGTCCGGTCGAGTTCAATCTCGTCATCCACTTGCTTGAGATGACAGGGGAAGGTATTGAGATGCCGCTTCCGAGCGAACTCGGAGACCGAATGAACGTGGCCGAAAGCGAGGCTCGTTCCGTTTTGCTCGGCTTGCTCCAAAAAGAGTTGATCGCCATCGATGCGTCGACCGAGGTTGAACGATACAGTCTGCTCCCGTTGTTCCTTGCGCTCGAAGAAGGGGCGACACCTGAAAAATCGGCTCATTCGTTAAATGAGAACATCATTCATACGTTTGAGCGCGAATTCGGGACGATCACTCCGTTCGAGATCGAACAGATTGTCGGTTGGTTGACCGAGGACGGCTTCAGTGAAGAGCTGATTATGGCCGCGCTTCGGGAAGCAAAGCTTCGCAACGTACGCAACTTTAAATATATGGACAAGATTCTCAGAGTGTGGCAAGACCACAACGTCGAGTCACTCGAGGACCTCGTCGATTATCAACGGAGGAAAAAGTGATGTTGACGAGAGCCCAATTGACCGAAGTGTCTGACACGATGCGTCGCATGTTCCCGGACGCCCACTGTGAGTTGACGCACCGTAATCCGTTCGAGCTTGTCGTGGCCGTGGCGTTATCGGCGCAGGCGACCGATGCACTCGTCAACAAAGTGACGCCTGGTCTGTTCGAGACCTATCCGACCGTCGAATCGATGGCCGCTGCTGACGTCGCCGACATTGAGGCGTTAATCAAGCGCATCGGTCTGTATCGGAACAAGGCGAAAAACGTGAAGGCGCTCTCGATGCAAATCGTGGAACGTCACGACGGGATCGTCCCGTCGGATCGCGAATCGCTCGAGGCGTTGCCTGGCGTCGGACGGAAGACGGCGAACGTCGTCTTGTCCGTCGCATTTCACGAACCGGCATTCGCCGTCGACACGCACGTCGAGCGTGTCTCGAAACGTCTCGGTATCTGTCGTTGGAAAGATAACGTCCGTCAAGTCGAGGACACGCTCATGAAGAAGTTCCCGCGCGAAGAATGGTCACAGCTCCACCACCAGTTCATCTTCTTCGGCCGCTATCACTGCAAAGCGCAACGTCCTGCTTGCGAGACATGTCCGCTGCTCGATATGTGCCGCGAAGGGAAAAAACGAATGAAGTCCAAGCAAGCGACCGGACAATGAACGAAAAACTGCCTTGCCGAATAATCGGCAAGGCAGTTTTTAGTGGTTCCACGGATGGTCGCTCCATTCGCGGCGCTTTTTCGTGATCGGTACTTTTTTGAATCCCCAGTTGCGGAAATCTTGGTCAGGACTTTCTTTACGAATGTAAATCTTGTCCTTGATGGCTTTGAAGATGCGGTTCTCATCCCCATAATGGACGAACCGTGGTTTTACTTCGATGACGCCGCGGCGCACGCGTGAGAGCGGGAGGCAGACGAGGTCAGCGATTTCAAGACCTGACTGATACACCGTGTTCTGCTTCTCTGAAAAGATGAAGCCTTTGATTTTTTGACGGCTCTTCTCGACGTCGAGATGGACCGTCCCCGAATTGAAGATATCGAAGAACGCTTTTTGGATGAGCAAGTTCTGATAGTCATCCCGTGACTCCAAGACGACGCGGGCGCTGACGGCTTCCGTCTCTTCCAAAAACGCATAGAACGACTTCATCAAGTGAGCGAATGCGACGACGTACGGGTCTTTCGGTGTCGAGTAGAAGTCATGGAGCTTTTGTTTATCGACCTCGACGCTGACGATCGTACAGTCGATATCACGCAAGAAATCAGGCAACTTGTTCCAGAAATCACGAAGCATATCGATCGTGATGCCGTCTTCTTTCCCGTACGGATGCTCGGCTTTTAAAATCTCTTTTAAATGGAGCGGGATATTTTCTGTCTTGAACACGTCACGTTTGAAGGCGTGTAACCGACGTTTCAATTCGCAAGGCATGCCGGCTTCATCGGCATCAATTGCATATTTATATTCCATCAATACGCCGGTCAGATTGAATTGCGTGTTCCCCTTTGGCGTTCCCGTCTCATCGACGAACATGACATACTTCTTTTGTGTTTCCATCTTACTCCTCCAACCATGGCTCTACTGCTTATAAAAGCGGGCCTGCTAATTGTTTATCAACCTTGGTTTACACTATTTATTGCACACTTTTTAGAAACTTCCGTCAATCTGCGTTTACTCCGCCCTGATTATGGCTAATAAGTAGAAGACTTATTTCAGAAAAATAAATAGCTTCTCCGTAACAAGGTCGTGTCAATTTGACTACACAATGCACTACATACTAGTTTAACATACGGGAGTTTGGTACGATATGGATTGCGGAAAATCCACACAGGAGTCGAGCGACAGAACTCGACAATCAGACTTCAGACGGAAGGAACGGCTGGGCGAACCTGTTAAACTAGATATTAGGGGTGACGACATTGTTCCATTATCCAAACGGAAAAAAGCCGCAACCTTCGGCTGGGCCGGCCCGATCGAATCCGCAGACGTATGCGAACCGAGGCATGAACCTCGAGACGCTACTGAACGACACGAACGAGTTTTATCGGCTCCACAGCCGGGCGGTCATCCATAAGAAACCGACGCCGCTGCAAATCGTGAAAGTCGATTATCCGAAACGGAGCGCGGCGAAAGTGACCGAGGCGTATTTCAAGCAAGCATCGACGACCGATTATAACGGGGTGTATCGCGGCAAGTATATCGATTTCGAGGCAAAAGAGACGAACAATAAAACGTCGTTTCCGCTCGGAAACTTCCACGACCACCAAATCCACCACATGCGTGAGTGTGAGCGGCATGGAGGGATTTGTTTTGTCATCATTCGGTTTAGCCGCTATAATACGCAATATGTGTTATCAACGGAGCAATTATTAGTCTGGTGGGAACAGCGCGAATCAGGACGCAAGTCGATTCCGCTCTCCTATATCGAGCAAGAAGCAATTGAAGTTCCAACCCGGGCGATGCCGGCCATCGATTATTTGACGGCGATTGAAGCATGGCTCGATTGAAATAGAAGGAGTGAAGCGTGAATGGAACGAAGTCGGATGGCACGTCGACAAGACACGACGACCAATAAACGTAAACCAGCGGCCAAAAAGCCGAAACCAAAAGCGAAGAAGTCGAAGTTTCGACGCATAATAACGATTTTAGGGATTTTATTCATCATCGGCGTCATCGCCGGCGGCGCATACACCGCGTATGCGATTGCGACAGCACCACCGCTCGATGAAGAGAAATTGGTCGATACGTACCCGATTCAGCTGTTATCGGCTGAAGGCGAACCGCTCGAAGAGAACGGACAGATTCGCGAGTACGTCTCGATTGACGATATCTCGGAAGTGATGCAACAAGCGGTCATCTCGATCGAGGACCGTCGTTTCTATGAACATAACGGGGTCGACTTGCGTCGCATCGGCGGCGCCGTGCTCGCGAACGTGACCGACGGCTTCGGGGCCGAAGGCGGTTCGACGATCACGCAACAGCTCGTTAAGCAGTCGTTCTTATCAACGGATAAAAAGTTGAAACGGAAACTGCAAGAGCAGTGGCTCGCCATCAAACTTGAGCGCGAATACACGAAAGAACAGATTTTAGAGATGTACTTGAACAAGAACTATTACGGTTCAGGGGCATGGGGTGTCCAAGCGGCTTCGAAAACATACTTCAATAAGCCGGTCTCGGAAGTGAACTATCAAGAGGCGGCCATCTTGGCCGGTCTCCCGCAACGTCCGAGTGCCTACGACCCGATTAACGGGGACCAGGAGCTCACGCGTTACCGTCAAGAGCAAGTGCTCTCGGCAATGAAGCGTGACGGCCATATCACGGAAGAACAATACAACGCGGCGCTCGACGTCGAGATTGCGGACGTCATCTCACCAGGTGAGGCTTCAGAAGAACAGACGTATACGCGTTCGATTTACGCCCGCGTCCAAGCCGAGCTCGAGGAAGACTACGGTCTCGAACAGGCGGATATTTACGGGACAGGCTTGAAAGTTTACACGTCAATCAATAAAGAGTTGCATACGAAGTTCAACAGCGACATCAAATCAGACAACGTGAATATCCCGAATGGTGCGTTTCCAGAGGATCTCCGCATGGGGGCGACGGTATTGAACACGAAGACGGGTGAAATCGTCGCGTTGATTGACAGCCAACAAGCGAAACAAGGCGACAAGAGCTATCGCGACTATTCACGGGAGAAACGCCAAATCGGGTCGACGGCGAAGCCGTTCTTCGATTACGGTCCAGGGATTGAGAACGCACAGTGGTCGACCGGAAAAGTGTTGATTGATAAAGCGTTCGAAGAAGATGAATACAATCCAGGAAACTATTACACAGGATATCGCGGCGCCAACACTATGCGCTATTACTTGACGATTTCGGGTAACACGCCGGCCGTCCGCGCCTTCTATGAAGTGCGTGACGAATTCGGTCAAGAGGCCATTCAATCGTTCGTCGAGAACGTCGGCATCGAACCGTCGATGTCAGGCGACGAGATGAACGCCTCGAACGCCCTCGGTGCCGCCGAGGCGAGCACGAGCCAAATGGCGGCGGCTTACGCCGCGCTCGGCACGAACGGCATGTATACGAAGCCACACTTGATTCAAAAGATTGAGTTCAATGACGGCTCGACGATCAACTCGCCAATCAAGGCGAAACAGGCGATGGAAGACTACACGGCGTATATGTTGACCGACATGCTCCGTGACGTCGTCAGCGGGTCGAACGGTACGTATGAGCCAGGTGCATTCCCATGGGACGTCGCCGGCAAGACCGGGACGACGAACAAGGACATGGATAAATGGTTTACGGGCTACACGACCGATTACTCGATTTCGGTCTGGACCGGTCGCTCGAATGACACAGCTGAATCGATAATGAAACCGAACTACGCCCAGTACTACTTCGAGTATATGATGCAGCAAGTGACGAACGCGACGGGTCAACCGGACCGCTTCCAGCAACCGGAGTCGGTGCTCTCGCTCGGCAACGAGCTGTACGTCAAAGGAACGAAACCGAAAGACTTACAGCCGGATAAATTGGCCGCTCCGACCGGCGCATCGATTGACTATGATGTGCCTGCTGGAACGGGTACACTCTCGTGGTCGTATGACACTCAAGGGGTGCAGGCTGCAGGTTACCAAGGACTTTCGTTCACGGTGACCGAAAAACGTCCGGACGGAAGCGAGCGTGTCGTCGGGACAACCGAGGACACGAGCATCGCCATCGCTGATCTCGCTTCAGGGCAGACGACGTTCACGATTGTCGCCAACGCGACGAACGCGCTCGTCGGCGATCAACAATCGAGCCCGCTTCAGACTACGTATACCGTCGAACGAAGCGAGGAGCCTCCGGCCGAAGAGGAAGAAGAGCCAGCCACGGAAGAGACGTCGCCTGAAGAAGAAGGCGATCAAACCGATGGTCAAAATAATGAGAACAACGATAATAATGGCAATAACGGTAATAACAATAATGGTAACAATGAGAATAACGGGAACGACACGAACACCGAAGACGAGAACACGGAACCACCGACCGAAGAAGAACCGCCAGCAGATGAGACTGATGGCGAAACGGATTCGAACGGAGACGTCAGCCGTCAATCGACAGACTCGAATGGCCGAGGTAACGGCAACGGGAATGGCAACGGTGGTCGTGACTAAAACAGATTCACAGGAAACAGGGCGACATCAGCGCCCTGTTTTTCTGTTTCGTTTGCTATAATGAAAAGAAAGCGAATAGGATGGTGACACATGGTACAACTCTCACTGAAACGCAAGATGAAAGTGTTGTTTGTGATCGACCGACTGCAAGACGATGATTTAGGTATTCCGTTACACGGTATCAACGGCTTGAAAATGAGCCGATTGCTCGTCGAGGAGTCGATTCCGTTCGGACGTTTGATTGATGATCAAGCGATAGCCGAGGCCAGTGGCCATCCTTATTTGAAACGAATCGGCGTCGAGACGATGTTCCTCGGCGACGAACCATTCTATCCAGAACTTCTGCGAGGCAAGCGTCAAGCGCTCGCAACGCATGAAGACTACCATAAAGCGGTGCAGCGTTACACGAAACATTTGCAAGCCGTCCATTCGAAATGCACAAAGCTACATACCATCGTCTTGTTCGGACGGTCGACGCAACGGTTGTATGACGATGCGATCATTCGTCTCGAAGAAGAGAATGGACATGTCGCCGACGCCTTCAAAGAAATGGCTGTGCTGCGCTTACCTGCTGTCCATCGGCTCGTACGCGATGAACGAATCGGCGAAGTGAAAGCTATCGTGGAGCGACTCGCACCTTCGAAATCGTAAAGAAGGTGAACCTCATGCGGAAAAAACGTTCCGTGGAAGAAATGATCCATACGCTCAAGACCGACCCGGGCTTTTCTCAAAACGTGACACATTGGCATACGGTCGAGGCGAAACCGGCCCGCTACGCACCGATTCCGTCGAGTCTGCCGCCAGATCTCGTCCGGGTGCTGCATGGCCGGGGAATTGAACAACTGTACACTCATCAAGCCGAAGCAATCGAGCAGACGTCGCGTGGGAACTCGACGGTCATCGTCACACCGACCGCATCCGGGAAGACGCTCTGTTACAACCTGCCCGTCCTGTCGAAAATGATTGAACAACCGAACGCCCGGGCGCTCTATTTGTATCCGACGAAGGCGCTCGCGCAAGACCAAAACAGCGATTTGATGGAGATGGTCGAAGCGCTCGAGGGCGACTTGCGTTGCTTCACCTATGATGGCGACACGGCACCGGCAGCCCGAACGAAAGTACGGGACGCCGGCAATATCGTCATCACGAATCCAGATATGCTACATTCCGGCATCTTGCCGCACCATACGAAATGGATTCGCTTGTTCGAGAATTTAGAGTATATCGTTGTCGATGAGCTTCATACGTATCGCGGCGTGTTCGGCAGCCATGTCGCCAACGTCTTCCGCCGCCTGAAACGGATTTGCGCCTATTACGGGAGTCATCCGAAATGGATTATGACGTCGGCGACGATTGCCAACCCGGTCAAGCTGGCTGAACTGTTGACGGAAGAAGACGTCGTCCTCGTCGACAATAACGGGGCGCCACAAGGCAAGAAGCATTTGATTTTCTATAACCCGCCCGTCGTCAATGAAGCGCTCGGTATTCGCCGGAGTGCCACGCTCGAGACGAAGCGTATCGCTTCCAAACTGGTCGAGGCGGACATCCAGACGATCGTCTTCGCCCGCTCACGCGTCAGGGTCGAAGTGTTGTTGACGTATTTACAAGAATTGACGCGGCGCGAGCTTGGTCCTAAATCGATTGTCGGATACCGGGGTGGTTATTTGCCATCGGAGCGTCGCGAAATCGAACGCCGGCTCCGTAACGGGGAGATTAAGGCCGTCGTCTCGACGAATGCGCTTGAACTCGGCGTCGATATCGGCCAATTGCAAGCGTGTGTGTTGAACGGTTATCCGGGCACGGTCGCCTCGATGTGGCAACAAGCCGGCCGGGCCGGACGCCGTCATTCCGAGGCGCTCGTCATCTTCGTCGCCTCATCGTCATCGCTCGACCAACTCGTCGTCGAACAACCCGATTTGATTTTAGACCGGTCTCCGGAAGCGGCTCGTCTCGACCCGAACAATTTAATCATCCTCGTCGACCATATGAAATGTGCCGCCTTCGAACTGCCTTTCCAGAAAGGGGAGCGGTTCGGCACAGTCGAGACGGAAGAGATTCTCGATTTCTTGACGGACGCCCACATTTTGCACGAACGGGCCGATAAATATTATTGGATGACCGATGCGTTCCCCGCCCATGACATCTCGCTTCGGACGAGTGACCAAGAGAACGTCGTCATCGTCGATCAAACCGCGAAGAACCAAGTCATCGGTGAGATGGATACGTTCAGCGCGATGACATTGCTCCACGACGAAGCCATCTATTTACATGGCGCCGAGCAGTATCAAGTCGAACGTCTCGACTTCGAAGAGAAGAAAGCGTACGTCCGACGCGTCGACGTCGACTACTATACGGACGCCAATTTGGCAGTCGAACTGAAAGTGTTGGAAGAGAACAAGACGACCGGCGTGAAGACGTTTGGGGAAGTGTCGGTCATCGCGATGGCGACCCTGTTCAAGAAAATCAAGTTCGGGACGCATGAGAATATCGGTTCCGGACCGATTCACTTGCCGGAGCGAGAACTTCATACGACCGCGACATGGTTTACGCTCGACGAACGGTTCGCCTATTCGGAGACCGACATGGAAGACCAGCTCGAGGCGGTCAGCGATCTGTTGCGACGCCTGGCCCCGCTCTATTTGATGTGTGACACGCTTGATCTGTTCACGACGATTCAAATGAAAGCGACCCATACGAATAAACCGACCGTTTATTTATATGACCGTTATCCGGGCGGCATCGGGCTGAGCGAAGCACTTTATCGCGACGCCGATGAGGTCTTGGATGCGGCCATTCGAACGGTCGACGATTGTCCGTGCGAGAGCGGTTGTCCGCGCTGTGTCGGAATGATTGGCTACGGTGACTTTAAACAGCAGGTCGTCAGACAGTTGCAAGCATTGAAAGGAACGATATGAAAGCAAAACTATCACGACTCATTAAAACGAATGAACCGAAACAGGTGACCGTGACGCCGGACGACGTCGAGCAAGCGAAATGGCGGGCCCGAGGCGGAGAGATTTTGACGTTCGAACAAGAGTGGTGCGTCCGCTTGAAACAGATTTATCCACTCGATGAGACGTATCATGATTATACGTTCGGAGAGGCGAAAGCCTCGCTCGCGACATCGACCCATCCGTTCTTTCAAGTCGATGTGCCATCCGAACAGGTATTGTTCATGGACACCGAGACGACCGGGCTTCGCGGCTCCGGCACCTCAATCTTTTTAATCGGCTTCGCGCGCTTCCAAGACGATCATCTGGAGATGATTCAGTACGTGTTGCCGCACCCGGCATTCGAGACCGCGTTCTACTATCACTTCTTGAATGACATCGGCGACGAGGTTCGTTTCGTGACGTATAACGGCAAGTCGTTCGACTGGCCCCAAATCAAAACAAGGCATACGTTCGTCCGTTCGAAAGTGAAGGCGCTCCCGGCCGTCGGCCACGTCGATTTGTTGCATGCCTCACGTCGTCTGTTGAAACCGACGCTTGAATCGGTCTCGCTCAAAGCGGTCGAGGCCCATTTCGGTCATGCCCGGACGGACGACATGCCCGGCTTTTTGGCGCCGATGCACTATTTTCAATACGTGAAAGAACGGGAACCGGATATCATCCAGCCCGTCATCGAACACCACCATGCCGACTGTTTGAGTCTCGTCTCGCTCTATAAACGGCTCTGTCATCTCGTCGAAGCTGATGAGACGCTGTTCGGGGAAGAGCGGGCCCACTGGTTGAACGATCTCGGTAATGCCGAGGCGGCGCTTAAAGAATATGAGCGGCTTGAACAGCCGACGAAACGTGCCTTGATGCGTCAAGCCCTGCTGTTGAAACGGACCGGCCAGATGGAGCAGGCGTTGCCGCTGTTCGAACAGGTCGGTACGGTCGAGGCATTCGTCGAGCTCGCGAAATATGCCGAACATCATCAAAAAGACATCAACCGAGCCATCACGTTCACCGAGCAGGCGCTGACGCTCTCGGAACGGAAAGAGACGGTACTTCGACAGACCGCCTTGACCGAGATGCGGGCACTCCGTCATCGGATGAATCGGTTAGAAAGGAAGCGGTCATGAAAGTTGTCGCCATCACAGGATATCGTCCACATGAGCTCGGCATCTTCAAAGCCGACCATCCTGGCATCGATATCATCAAAGAAGCTTACGAGCGAAAAATAATGGAAGCAATCGAGCGTGGGGCCGAATGGTTCATCTTTAGTGGCACGAACGGTTGTGAATTGTGGGCTGGAGAAGTATTGTTAGAGTTAAGAGAATCTTATCCAATCAAAATTGCCGTGTTTCCACCTTTTTTACAGATGGAAGAGAAGTACAAGCCGTTTGAACAAGAACTGTTCATCCGCTTGCAGCTCGAGGCTGACTTTTTTGAACCGCTGACCCAACGTCCGTACGAGGACCCGAGCCAATTGCGCGCAAAAACTGCCTTCTTTTTGGACAAAGCAGCAGGATTAATCACGCTGTATGACGAAGAGACGGGGGGAAGCCCTCGTTTTCTCGTCGAAGGGGCTAAACGAAAACACCAGATGGAGTTATTCTTGATTACGCCGGAAGAGTTACGTGTAATCGAAGAAGAAAAACAATGGGAACAACATTGGGAGTGAAAATCATGCAGACCGAACTAACAGCTGAAGCCATTTATAAACAAGAATTCAAGACCGCCCTCCGTGGCTACTCACAAGAAGAAGTCGACCAGTTTTTGGACGTCGTCATCCGCGATTACGAGAAGATGACGAAAGAAATCGAACGGTTGCGCCAAGAGAACGAGTCGCTTCGTCGCGGTTCGAACGAACAAGCAGCAGAACCGGTCAAACCGGCCCAGCCTGTCGCGTCGAACTATGACATGTTGCGACGCATCTCGAATTTAGAAAAGGCCGTCTTCGGAAAACAGGTCGGTCCAAGCGAATAAAGGGAGGAGGTGGAGTAGATGTTACAAGTATTGACGGCCGTCAAGAAAGAACCTGAGAAACGACAGACGAAAGGCTTGTTCCGCACGAAAGAAGAAGTCATCGCACCACCGAAATCGTACACGGACGAGATCGTTGAGATCATTCGTCATACGTGTCGCTTTGATTGGATGATGATTGAACACGTCCAGCTCGGCGATGACGTTCTCGATTATGTGTTGGTCGGACCGAAAGGCGTCTTTTTAGTCCGCATCAACCGGACGACGTCGGCCGTCCATATGACGAACCGGGATTGTCGTCTCGAGACACCGCTCGGTTGGAAAAACATCTATCCGCATCCGATGGAAGAGCTTGAGCGGATGACGAAGCATGCCCGGAGCGTCTTGAAGAGGCAATGCGGACAAGCTGTCCCCGTCACGTCATTTTTAATATTCCCGGAGACACCACGTCTCAAAGTGGAACGCATCAAAGCGAACTGTGCCGAGACATTCGATGTGATTGACGACGTCATCACGAAGACGAAGCTCGAGCTGTTGTCTGAGGCGACGATTAAACACATCGCCTACTATTGCTCGGAGCGGCAAGTACATAAATGAAAATGGCGCTGAAGAGTCAGCGCCGTTTTCATTGTAGGAGGTTTTCTGAATGTTATCTTGGCTGGGGATGACGAAGGGAGAGAAGAAGGGACGTCAATTTTTTGGGAGCACGCAGAAGAGAACGGTGACCCTTGTTCTGCTTACGTCCCTGATGGTGCTGTTCGGTGTGAAATCTCTATTGACTTCCTTAATCCCAGTAGCATATCTGGCTGACTCCATTATTGCTGTTCTGCCAGGTACGTTGGGAATCCTGGTTGCTTTGGTCTACGTATTAATTTTAGAACGATTACTGGAGGACAAAGCCGACAACAAAAAGTTATAGGAAGCGAGAAAGTGGTAAAAATACAAACTCCTTGTGCCCGGTCGGACAAATACAAAGGCTGCAGACGATGTTTATGTCTACAGCCTGACAAAACGGCGCTGTAGTTTCAGCGTCGTTTTCATTTCAATAATTGTCGAGCCTTCTGTTCGTCTTTGCGATGGACGAACAAGGCGACCCGGTCGTCCAAGTTTTTGGCGAGCGGCCGGAACAGGCGGCCGGTCGGCAAACCGTGCTCGACGCGACACGTGATGCCTTGTTCTGTTAAGTACGTATAGTCGTCCAGCAGCGCCTCGCCTTGTTTGCCAAACGCCTCACCGAAGCGGACCCACTGCAAGTTGCGGACGGCGCGGATTGAGACGAGCACAACGAATGTGATGCCTAAGACGATAATTAAAATAGTTTCCAAATTCAAAGCGTTCAACCCCTTCTTTACATAATTTTAAGGGCGCAACCGCTTGAAAGCAACAACGATGGACCGGTATACTCAAAAGAAAGTGGGGGATGACTATGAAAACAACGATTCAATCGCGTCGCGAAGCCGTGACGCTGCTAGAAGACAAGCACGTGCTCTACATCCGCATCCATAATGGACAGACCGGGATGATCAAACAAACCGATGATGGCATCATCGTTGCAATCCCGAATGAAGAGACGGACAAAGTTGATTTTCGCAAGTTGGAAGATATCGAAGCGTTCGAGGCGTTTTATGACTTGACGCTGTCGAAACCAGGGACGCTTTATTACAATCAAGCGTAAACAAAAGCTCCACTCAAATCCGAGTGGAGCTTTTGTCATAGGGACGGCAACCATGCTGCCATTGTCGCTTGTAGCGCTTCCGGGCGAAGATGCCGCTGCTTGTGGAGCAGATAACCGTCCGGACGGATGACGAGGACGCCGCGTTTCATGAACAGCGATTTCGCGAGCTCGTTGCCTTGATCGAAGAAGGGACGGCTAGTCTTCGACAGCGTGATGATTTGGAAGAACGATTGATGATCGTTCAAATAGTCATACAACGCGCTCGCATCCCGTTTATCGTCGTCGAGCACGAGCACTTGGAAGCGACCGTCGGCGACTTCTGAAATCTTCGTGCGGAGTCCGTCGTCCGTCCGGATAATCTCGATCTCCGGGAAGATCTTGCCTTCGGTGACGCGTAAAAACGGGACGCGGGAATGTCCAGGATACGACAAGTGTAGCTGGGCAATCCGTTCCGTGATTTTTTGGTTGATGAGATTGACGCGCGTGAAGACGTCGGCGCCGAGTGCTTGGAACGGCAGGAGGACTGGGAGCGTTGTCTGTAACACTTCGGTCGCCACGTTCGTCGTCTGCAGGACGTTACGGGCCACATGCTCGCGCTCATCGCGATACGAATCGACGACGCGGAACGGGGCACCCGCCTTCAAATGAAGCCACAGCTTCCAGCCGAGGTTGAACGAATCGGCGATGCCGGTATTCATCCCTTGTCCGCCGACAGGTGAATTGATATGGGCGGCGTCACCCATGAGAATGACGCGATTGTGAATGAATGAGTCAACCATGCGGTTATGGACCCGGAACAATGAGAACCATTCGACCTCGTCGATTTCGACATCCATATGGCTGCGCTGTTCGATTAACTCACGCAATTCCGCCTCGCTGAACGACTCATCGCTCGCGAGATTGCCGGTGATGCGAATCGTGTCGTCCGTGAGCGGGAAGACTTCCAATACACCGCGGTCCGAAAAGAAAATATGCACCTCTTCACGCGAGATGTTCCATTTGGCTTTCATGTCGGCGAGCACCCACGATTCCTTGAACGATTTTCCGCTGAACGGCAGAGCGAGCATGCGTCGAATCGAACTGTTCGCTCCGTCGGCCGCCACGACATATTTGGCCTCGATTGTCCGGTTTGAGTCTGACTCCAAATGTGCGAGCACACGAGACGGGTAATGAGTCAGTGACACGAGCGCTTCGCCACGCTGTACGTAATGCCCGTGCTCGTTTAACGCCGCCTCGAGAATTGCTTCGGTCTCGTTTTGACGGAGCAACGTCACGAACGGATAGGGCGTGACGAGACGGGAGAATTCGAGCTTGGCCGTCCATTGTCCTGAAAAATATAGATTTCCTTTCTCGATGGTCCGCGCCCGGTCGAGCACTTCTTTGGCGACATCGAGACGAGAGAAGACTTCAATCGTCCGAGGTTGAATCCCGATGGCGCGGGAGTTGTTCGACGGTGTCGTCTTGCGATCGATGATTTCAAATGAGATTCCATATCTGGCTAACGTCAGCGCGAGCGTGAGTCCGGTCGGGCCCGCCCCGACAATCAATACATCAACTTGTTTGTCCACCACATCTACCATCTCCTATCATTAATAATGATATTTCCGACATTTGATGCGTTTAAACGAGGAGACAACGGTGGAACTGTAGAAACATAGAGAATGAGGTGGAGAACATGAAACAATCGTGGATCACGGAACAACAATTGCGTGACAGTTTTTCGATGGAAGAGAATTATGAACAGACGGCTGCCGTGTTGATTCCTTTGGTCGAGGTCGATGGAGCGTGGCATGTCATCTTTGAAGTGCGCGCCCATACGATGCGGCGCCAGCCTGGAGAAATCTCATTCCCGGGCGGCCGTCTCGATCCTGGCGAGACCCCGGTCGAGGCGGCTATTCGTGAGACGAGTGAGGAGCTATTGCTCGCGATGGAAGAGATTGAAGTGATCGGTCGCCTGCAACCTCTCGCGACGCCACATCGGCAACTGATCTATCCGTTCGTGGGGGTGATTCCGACAATCCCTGACGTCCGTCACACCGATGAAGTCGACCATCTGTTCTCAATCCCGGTCGAGACGTTGCTGTTGCTCGACCCGTTCCACGGCGAAATGGAATGGACGATGAATCCTGATCAAAATATTCCGTTTGACCGGATGGCGAATGCTAAAGCGTACGAAAAACGGGTAATTAAAATGAGAGAACCTTTTTATGAACATGAAGACTACATTATTTGGGGATTGACTGGGAAAATTTTGACACAATTTATTAAACGGCTTAAAGAAAACGTATTCAAACCGATATAATTTCGTTATAATGATAGAAACAAATTTAAGATTGGAAGTGAATGGTTGTGTCTGTAGAATTCGTTGTGGGTGATATCGTCAAGTCAACTCGTGAAGGTTGGGTCGCAGAAGTGACTGCCGTATTGACCAATACGGTCATCGGGGACGTTTCCATCATGGAAGAATTTCAACAGCTTGGTCTCGAATTCGAGAAGCAAGTTTTACTGAAAAAAGATTTGGAATTGATCGAACGCGCCAGCTGACCTTTTAATCGAAAGGGATGATTCAGGTGTCCATTGACAAAAAAGTTCGTGAATGGGAAGAGGCCGGTTTACTGGATGAAGTGACCGGTCAGCGCTTGGTCGAGTATGAACATAAGAAGTTGGCGGTCGGTGACAAACGTGAGCACAAACCGCCTATTCTTGTGATTATCGGATCGATTTTGCTCGCACTTAGTCTATTCAGTTTTGTCGCGGCCAATTGGCAAGCGATTCCTGATCTTGTGAAAGTCGCCATTTTCCTCGTGTTTATGGTCGGGATGTATGTGACCGCCGAACGCCTGCAAGTGAAAGCGTCACGCTATGTCACGCTATTCCGACTGTTAGGCGTCGCCTTTTTCGTCGCCACGATGATCGTCATTTTCTCGACGTATAATCTTTCCTCGCAAATTCCGTTCTTATTCTGGTTATTCCTTGCCGTCGCCGTCATGCACAAATTGATTTTCAAACATCCGATTTTCACGTTCTTCGCCGCACTCGCTGCTTTTTTGGCAATCACGAATAGTTTTCAAGGCATCGGCATCACGTTGATTGCGTTCGGATTGATCGTGACGTGGGTCTGGTTCCATTATGGGGACAACGAGCTCGATCGCATTTTCGCCTGGTTCGGCTTCTACGGCCTATTGATCACGATTGGTCAGTACGCCGACTATGAAGGCCGCTTTTGGCCGCTATGGGCACTCGCTGCGCTACACGTCTTGTTTCTCGTTTATCGGGAGCGGGCCCAATGGAACTATCTGTACCTTTTCGTCGCAGCCGTCCTATCAATCGGCTATTTGATTAATGCGACGGAAGGCTGGTTGTCGCAACGAACGCCGTCGGTCATCGAGGCGACAATCCTTTCGGTCGTCCTCGTCGCCGTCTATTTGTTGCACCGACGTCCAGATTTGATGTGGGTCAGCCTGCTCGCCGTCATCCCCTTCTCATTGTTCGAGGATTCGGGCATCTTGCTGGCCATCCTGCTTGAAGCGGTCGCCCTCGCTTATCTCGTCTATCAAGACCATAATCGCAAACCGATCGTGCTCGCCTTCATCTATTTCTTGCTCGTTCAAATGACGATCTACTTCATCTATGTTTGGGATAAACTCGATATTTCACTTTTCTTCCTCATCGGAGCATTGATCGTCTTCGCATTGTCGCTCGCCTTGTGGTGGCGCAGCCGTAGTCGTACTACGAGAGGGGATGCTCAGACATGAAACGATTGACGCCTTGGCTAGTACCGATTGTGCAAGTGTTGATAGCCGTCGGGTTTATACTGTTCGTCTATGCGGTGTCCTGGTTCGGTGAGACATATACGTTCAAAGCGACTTCCTACGAACCGTACGACCCGTTTTTCGGAGACTTCGTCTATTTGGAGTATGACTCGTTCGAAGGAAGACAAGATGTCGAGTCAGGGACAGTATACGTTTCATTCAAAACGGGGGACGATGGATATGCGACCATTGACCGGGTCAGTTCACGGCCGTTTTTCGGAGGCACTCGGGCCAACTATTACGACCGCCAAGTATATATTGATGATATGAGTTCGTATCGTGTCGCTGAGGAAGAGACATCAGCAATCGAAGGAGCGAAGACGTTCGAAGTGGACGTCGACGTGGCACCTTGGGGCATGGTAAGACCTCACGATTTGCGCTCGACCGAAGCTGAAACAGAATGACAATCAGATTACAGATTTGTTACACGATATGTTGTAACGAATCTGTAATTTTTTATTAAAACGCTTGGTAGAGCTATGTTTCACGTAAATGTTACAGATTGTAACCGACAGAGAGTCGATGTGTCAGAAATATTTCACTTCATCAAAATCCCTTCTCGGGGTCGGACGGACATGGTAAATTAACTCCTGTTCGTTAGATGACGAGAAAGGTGCTGACCTATTGATTATGCATTCCTTAAAATATATGATGACTGTCCTACTTATGGCGGTGGGAACGTTCGCGTTTGCCGCGACGGCGGATGCCGCCCAAATCGGGATTGGGACGGAACAAAAAATTGTCCAAAACCCACTTGAATTGGAACGAAAAGCGATCGAGCAAGAACGCCAACAAAAGATTGCACGAGAAAAACGACTAGCCGAACAGAAACGGATCGCGGAAGAAAAACGTGTGGCTGAAGCGAAACGGATTGCGGAAGAAAAACGTGCCGACGAAGAGAAAGCCGAGCGAGAGCAGGCAGAGCGTGAAGCAAAAGCAGAACGTTTGGCCGAAGAAAAACGTGTCGCTACCGAGCAGGCACGACAAGAAGAAGCGAAACGTCAAGCCGCAACTTCGAAAAAGCAATCGACGGTGTCGACAACGACTGCAACTCCAGTCTCGACGACAGGACGCTCCATTCAAGCCGAGTCGACGGCGTACACGAACGATGCAGCCGATAACGGCTCATACGGGGGCCGCGTCTTGACGGCAACCGGTCATGATGTCACGGATTCGATTTTCTATAACGGCATGCGTATCATCGCCGTCGATCCAGCTGTCATTCCACTTGGAACGATTGTTCAAATCGAAGGTGTCGGTCAAGCGATCGCCTTGGATACGGGTGGACGCATCAAAGGAAATATCGTCGACTTGCTCGTCGATACGAAAGACGAGGCCATCAACTGGGGTCGTCGCCACATCACGATTACACTTCCATAACAGCAGGTTCTCCTTCAGGAGGACCTTTTTTTGTGCCTTGTTTCATGATTTTACTTATCGGCAGTGGTCATACGCACCAGATAGCACGTCCGATTGTTTAACAAACGTTGGAAACGGGCAAACTAATATTTGACTTTCATGAAAAAGTTACGAGCCGAGGAGGGGTAGAGTTGATAGAATTTCAAAATGTGTCCAAGCGCTACGAAGACGGGACGCTAGCCGTCAAAGACTTGGATTTGACAGTCCGTAAAGGGGAGATTTTTGTCTTAATCGGGCCATCGGGGTGCGGGAAGACGACGACGATGAAGATGGTGAATCGACTGATTGACCATACAGATGGAAAAATCCTCATCGACGGGAAAGAGATTTATCAATTCGATATATACGAGTTGCGACGCAACATCGGTTATGTGCTCCAACAAATTGCCTTATTCCCTCATTTAACGGTTGAGGAAAATATTTCTGTCGTTCCCGAATTATTGAAATGGCCGAAACAGAAGACGAAGGACCGCGTGACCGAACTCATGAACATTGCAGGGCTGGATCCGGTCTTGCGAGTGAAAAAGCCAACGGAACTATCCGGTGGACAGCAACAACGCGTCGGCGTATTGCGGGCGCTTGCAGCCGACCCAGAAGTCATCTTGATGGATGAACCGTTCTCGGCGCTCGATCCGATTAGCCGAGGTCAGCTTCAAGATGATATTAAACGCTTGAACGATGAGCTCGGGAAGACGATTCTGTTCGTGACCCATGATATGCAAGAAGCGATGAAACTAGGGGATCGCATCGCCTTGATGCGTGATGGCGAATTGGTCGTCATCGGTACTCCAGATGAAATCAGAGCGAGTACGGATCCGTTCGTCCTCGACTTTACCCAACGTGGAAGAGGTGAGGTAGATGCTTGAGACATTTCAAAACCGGCGTGGCGAACTCGTCGAGGCGCTGATTGAGCACTTGCAGCTCTCCGTCGTATCACTCTTTATAGCCGTCTTAATCGCCGTTCCGCTCGGGATTTGGTTGACGCGTCGCAAGAAAGTGGCCGAGACCGCAATAGGCGTTACCGCCATCATTCAAACGATTCCTTCTTTGGCGTTACTCGGTCTTATGATTCCGCTCGTCGGGATTGGTGCCTTACCGGCGACGATTGCCCTCGTGCTATATGCCTTGCTCCCGATTTTACGAAATACATTCACCGGGCTGAACGAGGTCGATAAATCTCTCATCGAAGCGGCCCGGGCTTGTGGGATGAAACCGAACCAAAGTTTGATGAAAGTCGAACTCCCGCTCGCGCTACCGGTCATCATGGCCGGGATTCGAACGGCGATGGTGCTGATTGTCGGAACGGCGACGCTCGCCGCCCTTGTCGGCGCTGGTGGGCTCGGGACGTTAATCCTTCTCGGGATCAACCGAAACGACAATTACTTAATTCTGCTCGGGGCAATCCCGGCCGCCATCCTTGCCTTGTTGTTTGATTTCTTGCTTCGCCAAATGGAAGGGGCGACGGCAACCCGGAACAAGACGAAATTGATTGCCGTCTCGACCGTGTTGGCACTCATCGTCGCGGCCCCGCTCGCCTTCGGTCGGACGCAACAGACCGACCTTGTCATCGCGGGGAAACTCGGGCCAGAGCCTGAGATTTTAATGAACATGTATAAGCTGTTGATTGAAGATCAGACTGACTTGTCTGTATCCGTCCGTCCGAACTTCGGAGAGACGACGTTCGTCTGGGGCGCGTTACAATCTGGTGATGTCGACATCTATCCAGAATTCACAGGAACGGTGCTCGCGAGTCTCGTGAAAGAGACACCGAACTCGAACGATGCCCGTGAAGTGTATGAACAGGCTCGGGACGCGCTCGCCGATGACGGCTATGCGTTGCTTGAACCGATGCAGTTCAACAACACGTACGCCATCGCGATCCCACGCGACTATGCCGAGCAAGAAGACATCACGACCATCTCGGATTTACGAAACGTTCAATCGGATATTAAAGCCGGATTCACGCTCGAGTTCACGGACCGTGAAGACGGATACCCGGGACTGCAACAAGCGTATGGACTCGATTTCCCGTCGGTCGTCTCGATGGAACAAAAGTTGCGCTATCGTGCTATCGCACGTGGAGACGTCAACCTCGTCGATGCGTATGCGACCGACCCGGATATCGCCGAGAACGAATTGCTTGTCCTCGAGGACGATCAACAGTTCTTCCCACCTTATCAAGGAGCTCCGTTGGTGAAACAAGAGACGCTCGATGAACATCCGGAAATCGAGGATGCCCTCAACCAATTGGGTGGTAAAATTACTGACGAAGAGATGTCTGAATTGAACCGTCGCGTCGCGTACGGGAATGAACGGGCGTATGACGTCGCGAAAGATTTCTTGGAGCAGGCGGGCTTATTATGAGAGCATTGATTATCTCCAATCCCACGTCTGGCGGGAACGAGACGATGCTCGGTGAGGTAGTCGGGACGATTGAATCGTTATACGATGAGATTTTGATTCGGAAGACGCTCGCGCAAGGAGACGCCGGTCGTTTCGCCGAAGAGAGCGGGGGTTACGAGCACTTGATTGTCATCGGCGGGGACGGGACGCTTCACGAGGTCGTCAATGGCTTGATGAAGCTTCCGCGGGATGAACGGCCGACAATCGGTCTGATTCCGGCCGGCACGTGTAATGATTTCGCCCGTGCCCTCGCTCTACCGGTCGAACCGATCGAGGCGGCCCGTTTGTTCAAGATGAGTTACGCGCAAAAGGTCGATGTGATGCGAGTCAACGAACGGTACGGGCTCAACTTCATCGGGGTCGGACTGATCGCGGACGCGTCGAGACAAATCGATCCGCTCCAAAAAGAATCACTCGGGTCAATCGGTTACTTTTTAGCGACAATCCGGCAGTTTCGTGAACTCGATCCGTTCGACGTTCGCATCGAACACGGAGGGGAAGTCGTCCACGATGGACTAGTCAGCTTCTTATATGTAGGGAACGGGGCTTATCTCGGGACAGTACCGACAAAGCTCCCGACCCAATCGTTCACGGACGGACTCGTCGAGGTCGTCCATAGTTCCGCCATCGGCTTCCCGATGATTCGTCAATTGTTGACCCAACAGCTCGGGCTCGAACAGTCGTCTCCGGAATGGGTGCATCTACAGATGTCTCAACTGACCGTCCATTTGAGTGAATCTCAAATCATCGACGTCGATGGGGAGCACTTCGAGGCTGAACGGTTGGATATCGATGTCTTGCCGGGCGAGTTGTCATTTCTTGTCCCGTCACACTAAAAATCTATAAAAATTGCTGACAGAGAAAAGAATTCAGACTTTTCTCTGTTTTTAGTTGTTCTCATTTCTGAACCGTGTTAGTATTTCACTATTATTATGAAAAAAGATATGAAAACAGGAAGTAGGGATGGTAATGGCGCAAAATTCGTTCGCCTCAAAAATTGGATTCATCTTAGCGGCCGCAGGGTCTGCGATTGGTCTCGGTGCAATCTGGAAATTTCCGTATGTCACCGGCACAAGTGGAGGCGGCGCCTTTTTGCTCATGTTTTTAGCGTTCACGCTCTTACTCGGGTTACCGCTATTGATTGGTGAATTCATCGTCGGACGCTCGACACAAAAGACGGCACTGCTCGCTTTCAAAAAATTAGGCCACGGGCGTTGGACACTCGTCGGCTACCTCGGCGTCATCGCATGTTTCTTATTGCTCTCATTCTACAGTGTCATCGGCGGTTGGGTTTTAATCTATGTCGGGCTCGGATTGAGCGGGACATTGAACGGGCGTTCTCCCGACGAGTTCGGTGTCGTTTTCGGAGATGTCGTCTCATCTCCAGGCATCGCCGTGTTCGGTCAGTTCTTGTTCTTATTAATTACGCTTTTAATCGTCTTGAAAGGTGTCGAGGCTGGCATCGAGCGCATGAGTAAGATTTTAATGCCGCTCTTGTTCGTCAGTTTCATCGTGCTCGTCATCCGTTCGTTGACGCTCGACGGTGCGATGGAAGGGGTTCGCTTCTTCTTGCAGCCTGACTTCTCGGCCTTGACCGGTGAATCGGTTTTGTTCGCCCTCGGTCAAGCGTTCTTCTCGCTATCGCTCGGTGTCGCGGCCATGTTGACGTACGCCTCGTACATTCAGACGAAAGGTACGCTTAATCGTTCAGCGAACATGATCGTTCTCTTGAATATCGCCGTTTCGCTATTGGCAGGCCTCGCGATTTTCCCGGCCGTATTCGCTTCGGGTCTTGACCCGGCAGAGGGACCGGCGCTTCTCTTCGTCGTCTTGCCGGCCGTCTTCAACCAAGTACCGCTCGGTGGATTCTTCATGGTGTTGTTCTTCTTATTGTTCACATTCGCCTCGATCACATCGTCGATTGCGATGCTCGAAGTCGTCGTAGCAGGTGTGACGGACAAGTTGAACGAGAAGAAACAAACGATATCGAAGCGTTACGTCACCCTGTTGTCAGCGGCCATCGTCTTCGCAGTCGGGATTCCATCGGCACTCTCGTTCGGTGTCATGAGCGAGATGCAGTTCTTAGACGGTCGCACGTTCTTCGATTCGATGGATTACATCGTCAGCTACGTATTAATGCCGGTCGGTGCGCTCTTGACGTCGATTTTCGTCGGATATATCGTCGATCAACGCATTTTGAAAGAAGAGATTCAAACGTCAGACATCGGTGTGAAGTTGTACCCGATCTGGCACTTCTTGATCCGGTACGTCATTCCGGTGACGGTCGCCGTAGTTATGGTGACGACGTGGGTCAGATTATAACGGAAGCAACCTCCTGATTCGTTGAATCAGGAGGTTTTTTGTATAGTTATCGGCAATACTTTTCGTTCTTGCGACCGAGAGAGCGCGCGGGAACGTTATGCTAAGCTTATAAAGATGACGAAACTTTTTTTGAAGGGTCACGTAAGGTACAATAGAAGTATCATGAGACGAGGTGAAACGGATGAAAACATGGATGAAATGGGCCCTGACCGGGGCAATCCTATATTTTGCCATAAGCGTTTTTGATTTCTCTTGGTTGTTTATCATCGTCGGGGCGCTCGTATTGAACGAAGTGTGGTCGAACAGCAAACGTCGGAAGCGCTCACCGGTGCCCGTCGCCAAGCGGGCCAAAAAGAAATTGTTGCTCGATGAGGACGAACCGTTCGTTGGTTCACGCATCTTGAAACCGCTCGAAGAAGCGGCACCGGTGCGCCAATTTGAAGCGACAGATGATTTAGAGCTTCAATTTTTACAGCGGACGATTGAACAAGGCTATGAGAAGTTACAACAGATTGACCGCGTCTTGCCTGAGATTAAAGACATCGAGGTGCGGCGTGAGATGAAGGCGGTCTCGAAAGAAGCACACGAACTGTTCGCTGAGCTGTTCGAGAATCCTCAAGATGCCAAGCATGTCCGTGACTTGTTCACGTTCTATTTGGACTCGCTCGTATCGGTCGTATTGAAATTCAAAGAACTAGAAGGAAAACGGGTCGTCATTCAAGAAGAGACACGTGAACAGTTGATGACCAATATGCGGCTCATCGTCGACAAGTTCAAACAACAGCGCAGTCGTCTCCTCGAAGATGACGCGGTCGATTTTGAACGAGAGTTGATCATGATGGAGAGAGTATTGGCCGATCAACCAGAAGGGAGAAAAAAGCATGACTTCATCGAATGAAACGAACTGGCAGTCATGGCCAGAAGAAGAACTTACTTCCCAAACGAAAACGAAGACGGAAACCGATGCGATTTCGGACCCGTCCGTGGACTGGTCAGCGATGACCGAGAAACATGAGGTGCCGGCCATTCAAGTGAATGCCGACGTCCCACAAGCGCACCGGGAACGCATCACGCGCATCGCGGAGTCGATTGATATTAAAAAGACGGATTCCGTCATGCTGTTCGGTTCGAACGTACAACGTGAACTATCGCAATTCTCGGACCAAATCTTGACTGAGGTCCGGATGAAAGATGGCGGAGACGCCGGTAAGCTGTTGTCCGACTTGATGCAGAACGTGCGCAAGATGGACCCGGACATGTTGCAACCGGAAAAGAAGAGCTTCATGGACAACCTGCCGCTCATTGGCCGGGCCAAAAAGAAAGCCGAGAACTATAAGTTACAGTTTGAAAAGATGAGCGTCTATTTAGAAGAGGTCATCCATAATCTAGACCGAGCCAAGTTCGGTTTGATGAAGGATATCACGATGCTCGATCAAAT
Organism: Exiguobacterium sp. s149; assembly: GCF_018618395.1. Taxonomy (NCBI): domain Bacteria; kingdom Bacillati; phylum Bacillota; class Bacilli; order Caryophanales; genus Exiguobacterium; species Exiguobacterium sp. s149. The sequence continues at coordinate 204,225 of NZ_JACSLZ010000005.1, read as the reverse complement.
GTACGACAAAAACAAACGCTACTTCGAAGAACTAAACGTCTATATCGCCGCTGGGGAGACGAAGCTTGATCACGTACGGAGCTATGAGATTGCCCCGCTTCGTCAAGAAGTTGAGATGTCGAAAGACCAGGTCAAACTGCAACAGTTGAACGACATGATTCAACTCGCAGACCGGTTTGAGAAGAAGTTGCACGACTTGAAACTGAGCCGGACGATCAGCCTACAGATGGCCCCGCAAATCCGGGTCATCCAGCAGAACAACCAGATTCTAGCCGAGAAAATCGAGTCGGCGGTCGTCAATACGATTCCACTCTGGAAAAACCAAGTCGTGCTCGCGCTTAGCTTGACGCGGCAAAAGACGGCGCTCCGGATGCAGCAAGACGTCACGAAGACGACGAATACTTTGCTCGAGCAGAACTCGAAGATGTTGAAAGACTCGTCAATCGAGATTGCCACGGAGAACGAGAAAGGCATCGTCTCGGTCGAGTCGCTCAAAGTGGCGCACGAGAACTTGCTTTCGACGCTCGATGAGACGCTCCGGATTCAACAAGAGGGACGTCAGAAGCGTCGTGAGGCGGAACGTGAACTCGATCGGATGGAGCACGAGTTGAAAGAAAAAGTCATCGAGATTGCTTCGAAAAACAAAGAGTTGCCAAAAGAGACTGGATATTGAACGGGGAAAGTCTGAGCATTCAGACTTTCCTTTTCTTCGAGGAGGATCAACAATGGATAAACAACACCTATGGGACGAGACGTGGTTACAGTTTGCCGATATGATGGCGTTACGTCATTCGAAGTGTGCTTCTAAAAGTGTCGCTTGCGTCATCGTCAAAGATGAGAAGCCGATTTCGATTGGCCTGAACGGCACGCCGCCGGGGCATACGAACTGCAATGAAATCTTCTTAAAGCGGGATGATGGATTTTATAAGCGTGCTGAATACGTATCCGCGAATGCGGTCGACTTGCTTGAGACGCCGGTCTCGTTCATTCATGACGGTGTGACTTATATCAAATGCTCTGACCCGTACGATCATCACAATTGGTCGAAACAACATGAGATTCATGCTGAAATCAACGCAATCGGAAAGCTCGCCGCCGATTCGACGAACGCTTTCGGGGCGACGGCTTATGTGACCCATTCGCCGTGCCACGCCTGCTCGCTCGCTTTGATCGCCTCCCGCGTCGCTCGTGTCGTCTATGCGGTTGGTTATGAACATGGCGACGGTCTCGATTTGATGCGCGAGAGCGGAATTGACGTGGTACATATGCCACTTGAAAAAAGTTTTAAAAACACATTGTAAACGTTTACATTCGGTGTTATATTATTAATGTACTGCCAATGGTGTTTTACTCTTCCATTATTTGTCTCTCCTCGGAGGGACCTTTTTTTATGTTCACAACTAGGTGAGACAAAAATTCCACAAAATGTTCAACATTTCACAATCTTTTCGGGGGTTTCTTTCTTATAATGAAAGTAGATTAACGAGAGGGGAAATGTTACATGGAAAAACAAGTTCGTTTCACAGATGGTGCCTATGATGTGGAAGCGTTGATCACACTCGAAGAGGTGTGGGAAGATAAGTTCGCGATTGGAACGCATAAAGAGTTGGCAGTCAAAGCACTTAAGATCAATGGAAATGATATTTCAGAAATGAAGCACGTCCGCGCGCTACTCCGTTACTATCCGACGCTAGGTGTATCGGGCATCTTGCTCGCGCTCGATGATGCGGCAGCCGAGATCGTTCGGATGTCGGGCGACAAGGATCCAGCCCTTCAATTCGTCGAACTCGTGGCGTTACAGATGGACGAGGCGTCTACAGAGGAATTAAAAGGTTTATACGCTGAAATGGCGGTCTAAATAACAAAGGATGACAACTCCGTCATCCTTTTTTTCATTTTCAGGTTGCATTGCCGAATTAGTATGGTATTATTGTCAATAGATGAAGAAATGGAACGCCATATCGTTATCGACAACCAAAAATGGGGATCTAGATAGCTAGATCGCTGTGAAAAAGCCACGTTCATAGGAACGTGGCTTTTTTTTGTATGTCATTAAATCCAGCGGCGACGTCAACAGCGATATGGGCGTCCGATCCGAGCACGAACGGGATTCCGAGTCCGGCCGCCTCAGACGCGACATCGATGGCATACGGCTGTCCGCATTCGGGTTTGCGGAGTCCGGCCGTATTCAAATCGATCCCGAAGCCACGGGCAGCCATCGTCTGGAGCAGGCGCGACTGTTCGGCCTGGACGTTGGACCGGTCCCATACATAGTTGGACTGATATTTGATTGGTAAATCGATATGCCCGATGCGGTCCACTTTCAGGCGCTCCCAAGGGAATGCGAGGCCGGCAGCAAGCGCCGTATAATATTGTTTCATCACGGCCTCGAACGAGCCGATACGTTCGACGAGGACATGAAACGTCTCGAGCGAGAAGTCGACAGGCAGGAGCTCACCGTCAACGAGTATAAAGTGTTGAGACAAGATTGTTTCATCTAATACGTCGGCATAGGGCTCGAGCAACGCCAACGTCTCAGCTTCATAGCCGGGCAAGTAGTCGATCTCTAAACCGAGGCGAAGGTCGAGTGCCGGATACGTCCGTTTTAACGACTGCAAGGCCTCGATATAATCCGGAAGCAACTCGAACGCCATCGCCGAGTCTTTGTCTGGTGTCGGGTCTTGAAACCGGGCCGGGAGCGGAGCGTGTTCGGTGAACGTGAGTGTCTTGATACCACGGGCTAACGCCTGCTCGACGTACGCCTGGAGCGGGTCTGTCGAGCCATGTGGGCAAAATGGGGTGTGAAGGTGACCATCACGGGTAAAGTCAATCATCAGGCGACATTCCTTTCGAGTTCGCCGGTTGACAGCACCGGCTTGATTTGATAAATTTAACACACTACTTTAGTTTGGTAAAGTGATAATAAGATAAAGGGTGATATCGATGATTTGGTTCAATACAAAAGGATCCATCCCGGAAGGATGGCACGAATTGCAAGGGGAGGACGTTCTGCGTCCGAAGCAGTGGATGTTATCATTTCTCGAACGAGCCGAATCGAACGGCTACAGCGTGATCGAACCCCCACTCGTAGAATATTATTCGCACTATCAAGACTTGGCCTTGTTTGATGAGTCGGCCTATTATCGTCTGTTCGGGAATGACGGAGAGTTGCTCGTCATGCGTCCAGACTATACGTTACAAATTGCACGGAAACTCGCGGACGGTCATGAGCCGATGCGTGTCGCATATGCCGGTGCCGTCTACCGACGTACCCCGAAGCATTCGGGACAGCCGCATGAACGTCAACAGCTCGGTCTCGAATGGATTGACGGGGACGCTCCTGATATGAAGTTGATCGCCTCGTTCCTCAGTATGACCGAGCGTGTCCTGCCGCAAGACGGACTCCGGATTCAAGTTGGATCGGCTGCCTTGGTCGCTGCAGTGGCGGACGAAGCCGGTATCCCAGAACGGACGTTACGCCAATATTTGGCGCTCCGTAACTTGGAATCGCTTCGAGAACTCGCCGATACGTATCAATACCCGTTAATCGCGAAATTACCGTTCTTGATTGGTGACTCTGCACTTGATGAGTTACGTGAAGTCGCGGAGTCAAGCTTGACGGCTGCAATCGATGAAGTCGAACGGGCGGTCGAACATTTACGGTCCATCGGTTTGAATGTCTCGTACGACTTTGGTCAGACTGGTGATTTTGATTACTATTCAGGATTGACGGTGACAGGAAGCATCGACGGACGGCGCGTCCTCTCGGGTGGTCGTTATGATTCATTATACGGACATTTTGGACAATCTCGACGAGCGTTCGGCCTGTCCCTTGATTTAGAACAGTTAAGTGAGGTGATTTTATGAAGGTAGCCATCGCAAAAGGGCGCATTGAAAAAGCGGCCCGAGACTATTTCGAACAAGTCGGACTTACCGTTTGGCCTGAAAAGCGCGGCCGTGAACTGACGGTCGAAGTCGACGGGCATGAGTTCATCTTCGTTAAAGGGGATGACGTCTACAAATATGTCATTCACGGCGCCGCTGATGTCGGCGTCGTCGGCGGAGACATCTTGCGAGAGAAAACGCCGGGGGTTCTTGAAGTCGTAGACTTGCCGTTCGGCCGTTGCCGCATGGCGGTCTGCGGACCGAAAGAATGGAAGAATGGAACGAAAAAATTGAAAGTCGCGAGCAAATATCCGAATATCGCCATCTCTCATTTCGCTTCGAAACGACAGAACGTCGAAGTGATTGCATTGAACGGATCGGTCGAACTCGCACCGCTCACAGGTCTCGCCGATTGTATCGTCGATATCGTCGAGACGGGGGCGACGCTCCGCGCGAACGACCTTGAAGAATACGAGACGATTTTCACGGTGAACGCCAAGTTCATAACGAGTGAGGCGGCACTTGCCAACAATCCTGATGAATTGAAGGCGTGGATTCGTCGCTTGAGCAAGGAGGATGCCCAATGAGCACTGAAACGAACCGGACCCGGCGGGAAAGCTGGGTTGAAGTGGTCAAACCAATCCTCGAGGCCGTGGAGTCGAACGGGGACGAGGCGCTCCTCGCATTCACGAAGAAATTTGACGGCGTCGACAAAATTGAGACGGTCGATTTGACGACCTTTACGCCGCCTGAAGCATACGCCGAACTGACCGAGGCGTTGACGCTCGCCGCCGAACGCATTCGCACGTTTCACGAACGCCAGCGACGTCAAGATGACGTGTACGAAGACGGCATGTTCCGGCTTGGACGTCGTTTCATGGCGCTCGATTCGGTCGGTGTGTATGTACCAGGCGGGACGGCCGTCTATCCGTCGAGCGTGTTGATGAACATCATTCCCGCGAAAGTGGCAGGCGTGAAGCGAGTCGTCATGGTGACGCCGCCGAAACAAGACGGCATCGATTTGTCGTTATTGATTGCGGCAAAAATCGCAGGGGCGGATGAATGTTATCTCGTCGGCGGGGCGCAAGCCGTGGCCGCCTTGGCGTTCGGCACCGAGACGATTCAACCGGTCGATAAAATCGTCGGGCCTGGGAATGCCTATGTCGCGACGGCAAAATCGCTCGTCTCCCACATCGTCGGCATCGATTCGGTCGCTGGACCGTCCGAGGTGCTTATCATCGCCGATGAGACGGCCAACCCGAAATGGGTCGCCGCTGATTTGCTCGCCCAAGCCGAACACGATGTCGAAGCGACGGCACTTGCGCTCGTCACGACTGACGAATTGGCCGAAGCGATTCGACAAGAATTAGAGCGACAATTGGCTGAATTACCCCGGCGTGACATTGCGATAGAGGCGATGAAGCGCGGGGGTGTCCTCGTGAAGACGAAGGATGAGGCGATTCGGTATGCGAACGAGATGGCGGCTGAACACGTCCAACTCGCCGTCGCCGACCCGGAAGATTACATGCAAGCCATCCGTCACGCTGGGTCGTTCTTCCTCGGTCATGAAGCGGCGGAGGCGTTTGGGGATTACATCGCTGGACCGAACCATGTCCTGCCGACGAGCGGGACGGCCCGTTTCTCGAGCGGTCTCTCGGTCGATGATTTTTACCGACGCCAGACATTCCTGCAAATGACAGAACTCGATGAGCGCATCACGCGTGCCGCGATTCGAATCGCGCAACAAGAACAACTTGACGGCCACGCCCGGGCGATGGCGGTCCGATTGGAGGACGTATGAGACTGAACTATGAGACGATTCCACGCTACGTTCCGCATGCGGTCAAAGGGCACGCGTTGAATCAAAACGAAAGCCAATATGTCTTCCCAGAGCGCTTAAAGACGGCTATCCGAGAGCTTCCGCTCGACTTGAGCCATTATCCGGTCGACGAGTTGACGGCGCTTAAACAAAGCTATGCGGCGTATGCCGGTGTGAGCCCGCAGCAACTCATGGTCGGCAGTGGCAGCGATGAATTGCTCGCGATTCTTTGTCAGGCCATTCTCGATGCCGACGATGTCGTCGCCGCACCGATTCCAGACTTTTCGATGTATGGGATTTATACGCACATCGCCCGCGGGAATTTCGTACAGCCGGATACGGACGGATTGTCGTTCGAGGCGCTCATGCAGACGATTGAGGCGGAACGGCCGAAACTTGTCCTCATATCGAACCCGAACAATCCGACCGGAAAGATGTGGTCGCTCGATGATCTTGGGACGATTGCCAGTCGAGTCCCGTATTTGGTCGTCGACGAAGCGTATATCGATTTCACGATGGAAGATTCATTCAAAGACCGCCTAGCGGATCACGCGAACGTCATCATTCTCCGGACGTTATCGAAAGCGTTCGGACTCGCGAATCTGCGCATCGGCTTCATGATTGCCGACGAGCGCTTAATCGAGAAGATTGACCGGTTCCGCTCGCCGTTCAATGTGAGTGGGCTGAGTGCGGCCGTGGCGACGGTCGTCTTGAACGACTCCGCTTATATCGATGAGTCGATCAACTTCCATCAAACGCAGCGACAAAAGCTTGAGACGTTGCTCGCACCGATTGGGAACGTCTTGCCAAGTCGTGCTAATTTCCTATACGTCGAGACACCGGACAGCGAAGCCTGGGCCGCGCGATTCCTTGAAAAAGACGTGCACGTTCGCGCGTTCGCAGACGGGCTTCGTGTCAGTGCGGGTACGGACGAGGCATACCGCTTGCTTCAACAAACGATAGAAGAGGTGACTTCACTTGAGAACAGCTGAGACGAAACGAGAGACAAAAGAGACGAACATTGAGCTCAAGCTTGATTTGAACGGGACGGGGCAGAGTGACGTTAAGACAGGCGTCGGCTTCTTTGACCACATGCTGACACTGTTCGCGTTCCACAGCCAAATCGATTTGACGGTCCATGTCGAAGGGGATACGTGGGTCGACGCTCACCATACGGTCGAAGACGTCGGAATCGCCCTCGGGCAGATGATCAATCAAGCGCTCGGTGACAAAATCGGTATCCGCCGCTACGGCACGAGTTATTTGCCGATGGATGAGACGCTCGCGCGTGCCGTCGTCGACGTGTCCGGCCGTCCGTTCCTCGTCTACCGGACCGAAATCAAAAATCCGAAACTCGGGGACTTTGATACCGAGCTCGCCGAAGAGTTTTTCCGGGCCGTGGCGATGAACGCCCGCTTAACGCTTCATCTTGAGGTGCTCTACGGGTCGAACTCGCACCATATGATTGAAGGGCTGTTCAAAGCGTTCGGTCGCGCCCTCGCTGAAGCAATCGGGCAAGACGGATCGAATCGACTCCCATCGACGAAAGGACTGATCGAAGGATGAAGGTCGCGGTCATCGATTATGGAATGGGCAACGTATTCAATGTCGAACGGGCGCTCCAAGCCATCGGCTGTTACGTTACCATCACGAACGATCCTGTCGACATCGAGGCAGCTGACGCCATCTTGCTTCCGGGCGTCGGCGCATTCCCGCAGGCGATGCAATCGCTGAACGAGACGGGACTGATTCCGTTGTTAAAGCGCTCGGCACAGGAGAAGCCGTTCCTTGGCATTTGCCTTGGCATGCAACTCTTATTCGAGTCGAGCACGGAAGGGATCCCGACAGAAGGACTCGGTTTGATTGAAGGCCGCGTTGAACGGATGCGTGCGAAACGTCTGCCGCACGTCGGCTGGAACTCGATTTTACGAGACGAGGACGTCTATTTCGTTCACTCGTATCACGTCATGACCGACCCGGTAAATGTAATCGCCTCTGCCGATTATATGGGTGAAGACGTGCCAGCCATCGTGCAAAAAGGGCTCGTCACGGGGATGCAGTTCCACCCGGAGAAGAGCGGCGCGTTTGGACTCAGTTTATTGAAAGAATGGAAGGAGGCGGTCGAACGTGAGATTACTACCGGCCATTGATTTGATTGACGGAAAAATCGTCCGCTTGACAGAAGGCGATTTCAATACAGAAGAACAGTACGGAGACCCGTATGAGAAATTGAAGGAGTGGCAAGGGCGCGTCCCGATGCTTCACTTGATTGATCTCGAAGGGGCGAAAGCCGGTGAACCGAGACATCTCGATGTCGTCCGCTTTGCCAAAACGTGCGGTTTCTTCGTTCAGACTGGCGGGGGCATCCGTTCCGAGGAAGCGCTCGATGCGGTCATGGCGACCGGTGCGGACCGGGTCTTGCTCGGGACGAAAGCGTTCACAGACTCGGATTTCTTGAACCGGGCGCTCGCGAAGTACGGGGATCGTGTCGCCGTCGCCCTCGATGCCTATGATGGCATCGTCGCCGTCAACGGCTGGCAAGAAGCGACCGACTTAAAAGATATCGATGCCGCGAAAGGGCTCGTTGACCGTGGTGTCAAAACGATTCTCTATACGGATATCGGGTCGGACGGGAAGTTGAACGGACCGAATCTCGAGCGGATGAAGGCGCTGCGTGAGGCTGTTTCAGTCACGCTCATCGCTTCGGGTGGTGTGACGACCGAGGCTGATGTCGAAGCACTTCAAGCGGCCGGTATCGACGAAGCGGTCGTCGGGAAGGCACTACTTTCCGGACAAGTCAGCCTCGATGACTTGATTGAGTGGGAGGCGCGCCATGCTTAAACGTCGCATTATTCCGTGTCTTGATGTGAAAGACGGTCGTGTCGTCAAAGGAATCGAGTTCGTGGCACTCCGGGATATCGGCGACCCGGTCGAGATTGCTAAGTATTATGACGCATCCGGTGCGGATGAGCTCGTGTTTCTAGATATCACTGCGAGTACGGAACGCCGCCAGACGATGCTTGACGTCGTCAGTGCCGTCGCCCGGAAAGTGTTCATTCCGCTCACGGTCGGTGGCGGTATTCGGTCGCTGGAGGATATTTCCTCGCTCTTAAAAGCCGGGGCCGATAAAGTGTCGCTCAACACGCTCGCCGTCGAATCACCCGATTTGATTAAACGAGCGGCCGAGCGGTTCGGGTCACAATGTATCGTCATCGCCATCGACGTCAAGTTTGAGGACGATGATTACTTCGTCTATACGTATGGTGGGAAGAACCGGACCGAGTTGCGGGCCGTCGATTGGGCAAAGCAAGTGGCTGCACTTGGGGCGGGTGAACTGCTCGTCACGTCGATGAATCAGGACGGAAAGCAGAGCGGCTACGATTTGCGAATCCTTGATTTGCTCCGGGACGCCGTCGATATCCCGATTATCGCCTCTGGCGGTGCCGGGAACGCGAATCATGTCGTCGACGCGCTCGAGAAGGTCGATGCGGCGCTACTCGCCTCGATTTTGCATGACCGGAAAACGACAGTGGAAGAGGTGAAGAACGTATGCAACGAGCACAACTTGCCGATGCGGTTCGTTACGACGCAAACGGATTGATTCCAGCCATCATCGTGTCGACAGCGGACGACGCCGTCCTCATGTTAGGCTATATGAACGATGAGGCGATTCAAAAGACGCTCGAGACGAACACAGTCACGTTCTGGTCACGTTCGAAAGGGCGACTCTGGATGAAAGGGGAGTCGAGCGGAAATACGCTCGAGCTCGAAAGCATCCACGTCGATTGTGACCAAGACGCACTCTTGGTACGTGTCCGTGCCAATGGACCGACGTGTCATACGGGAAATCGAAGCTGCTTTTTCACGGAGGTGGAAGGATGATTCACGAATTAGAGAAGTTGATTCAAGAACGACAGGCGTCACCGAAAGAAGGGTCTTATACGTCTTATCTATTCGACCAAGGTGTCGACAAGATTGCCAAGAAGTTTGGGGAAGAGTCGTTCGAAGTCGTCATCGCGGCACTGAACGATGAAGATTTAGTCGAAGAGTCGGCCGATCTCTTGTACCACTTGCTCGTCTTGCTCGCCGCCAAAGGCGTATCGTTACAAGACGTCGAGACGCTTCTCGCCAAACGACATGGGACGACGACTCCGGCGAAACCACGCCGTGACGTCACTGACTGGTAACACAAAAAGGAACGAGGCCATAAGCGGCTTCGTTCCTTTTGATTAGCGGTTGACCGAGGCGGCCATGCGGATGTACGTATGACGTCGTCCACGGATGGCGATTGATAACGCCTGAATGTTCTCTGGTGTGGCGATTCCGGACAGCCCAGCATCGCCGATATGGAAGATATCCGTCCCGCCGCGCTTCGAGGACAAGGCGATGTCACGAATCGTCGCTTCATCTGACCCTTCTTGCGACGTACCGATGGCGGCGAGAACGAGTTTATCCAACGCCTGAATCTCGCGCGTGACTTCATAGAATTCATTTTCGCGGACGCCAGGAACGGTGCCGGGCGCTGGAATCAAGATAATGTCGGCCCCGGCCTCAGCAAAGCGGACATACGCCTCTTGATCGAGCACTCGGCCGACACCGGCTTGGTGCATCTTGCCGGCGATGATGACCCCAGCGAACTCTTGGCGCGCGTTGATGATGGCTTGCTCGATTGCCTCATTCGTCACCCCGGTGTTCGGGTTGCCGGTCAAGCAGATAAAGTCGATTCCGAGCTCGGACGCTCTGGCGAATGCCTCCCGTGTCGCGAGCCGTCCTTGTTTCACGTCATACATGTCCTCCGATTTCTCGGAAAAGTCGACTGGTTCGAGGTTGACCCCAATCGGCAAACCGACGAGCCGCTTCAATTCCATTATCGGATTGTCAGACATTGTCTCGCCCGGTACGTTACCGAACAAGGCGTGGCTTTCGAGACCCTTTATGTACGGGTGGAACACGTCGAGCATATTCAATAGAATCATATCGGCTCCGAACGCTCGAGCGAGTTCGGCGTTCGTCACTTCTGGATAGAGCGGCTGCACGGTCGGGATGACCTCGGCGAGGACGGTCCGCCCCTCGGCTTTCCGAATCGATCTAATCAAATCCGAACGATTGAACGTCAAGAAATCACTGGCTCTGCAATCAAGAATTCGTTTCATCTGTCTATTCCTCCTCTAATTCGTCATGTTCCTATTCCCCGTTTGGTCAGAAATTCCTCTATACTAAAAAAAGAAAAGGGGGAGAAGCAGATGACAGAAAAAGAAAAGATGATTCGAGGCGAACTTTATATGGCCGGGGACGACGAGCTCGTCGCCGACCGGCGTCAGGCCAGACGTTTAACGGAACGGTTCAATCGGTCTGGCATCGATGAACTGGATATCCGCAAAGCCTTGTTAGCGGAGCTGTTCGGGTCGACCGGAGGTTCGTTTTATCTGGAACCGACGTTCAAATGCGACTACGGCTATAACATTCATCTCGGAGAACGGTTCTTCGCCAACTTTGACTGCGTATTCCTCGACATCTGTCCGATCACATTCGGTGACGATTGTATGCTCGGTCCAGGTGTGCACGTCTATACGGCGACGCATCCGCTCGACCCGACTGAACGGATTTCAGGTCTTGAATACGGGAAGCCGGTCACGGTCGGGCATCGGGTATGGATTGGCGGCGGTGCCATCTTGAATCCAGGGGTGACGGTCGGTGACGATGCCGTTATCGCCTCTGGCGCCATTGTGACGAAAGATGTGCCAGCTCGTGCCGTCGTCGGGGGGAATCCAGCAAAAGTGCTCAAGTTCATACCATGACGAAACGACCCGTCGTGATGTCGGGTCGTTTGTTTATACTGTCGGTTGTGACGCGTAGGTGACTAGTGCCTGACGTGCTGCTTCAAGAGCAGATTCACTGCCGAGGGTGATGCGAATCCCATTCGGTTGCCGGGACGTGTGAACCCCATGCGCGGCGAGGTGAGCCCAAACGGCTTCCGGCTCATCGAGCGTGACGTAAATGAAGTTCGCCTCGGCGGGCTGGACGTGTCCAATCGTGGCGAACAAGTCGGTCCACTGTCCACGCATGTCGGCGTGCCAAGCGATGGCCTCATCGAGATACGTCACATCTTGTAAGAACATGTTGGCGATTTTCGCACTGACGCCGCTAATGTTGAACGGCGGAACGAACTGACGGAAGTAAGCGACGAGTTCAGTCGTCGTCACCATGAAACCGAGGCGGACGTTGGCCAGGCCAAACGCCTTCGATAACGTCCGCAACACGATCACATTCGTGAATGAATCAAGGTGAGCCACCATACTCGACGCCGGCGTGAAGTCGATATACGCCTCGTCGACGATCAAGTACGGCACCAGTCCCGCTAGTTCGGTCAATTCAGCGACGCTCCACAATTTTCCGGTCGGATTGTTCGGGTTCGACAACAGCAACAGCTTCGGTGTGTGTTTCGTGATCGCCTGGACGAGTGCGTCATACGACAGGTCATCGGCTTGCACGTGACGACCGTGCGCGATCGTTGTGAAAATCGGATAGAGTGCGAAATCCGGGCTCGGTGACAAGACGACGTCTTCCGGTGCCAACAGCGCCTGGGTGACGACGTGAATCATCTCGTCACTGCCGCAACCGACTAGCAATTGATTCGGCTCGACACCGGCGTAGGCTGCATAACGGGTGAACAACTCGTCAATCGGTTGGACCGGATACTCATGTAAGTCTTGGAACGAGATCGTCGCGAGCTGGTCATACAGGCGGGACGGCACCGGGAACTGACTCTCGTTTTGATTCAAACGGTAACCTTCTGGATAGGTGACTGGATAAATTGGCAACGAGACTGGTCTCATTCCGTCGGCTCCATCGAGAACCATTTTTTGGCGAGTTTGTCGATTTCACCTGAGTCAATCATCTTGTTCAACTCCTCGTTGAACTGATCGCGAAGGTCATCCTCCAATTTAAAGGCGGCTGCAGAACCTTTCTCGCCATCTTCTTTAAGCGCGAACGTATAGAGCCCTGCGTCTTGATCCAAGTATTTTTGGGCGACCGTGTCCTCGATGACCATCGCGTCGATCCGACCCGTATTCAACTCTTGGACGATCTCTGGAATCTTATTCAATGAGACGAGCTCTGCCTCCGGAGCTTGGTCTTTGGCGATGTTTTCTTGAATCGAAGCCGTTTGGACACCGATTTTCTTGCCGGCGAGCGCTTCGATCGATTCGAGTGACTCATCTTTCGTCATGACTAAGTTCGTCGCCGACAAGTAGATATCCGAGAAGGCGGCATTTTCTTTCCGCTCTTCGGTCGGCGTCATACCGGCCATAACGAAGTCGACACGTCCGGCGTTTAGTGCCCCGAGCAGGCTACCGAAGTCCATGTCTTCAATTTTGAGTTCGTAGCCGAGGCGTTCCGTGACCGTTTCGGCAATCTCGATATCAAATCCGACAATCTCGTCCCCGTTCGCCGTATCGACAAACTCATACGGGAAGTAATCGGCGCTCGTCCCCATGACGAGTGTCTTTTTCTCTTCGCCCGTCGTCTCTTGGCTACATCCTGCTAATAATGCACTTGCCACTAATCCCCCTGTAATGACCCACTTTTTCATGTATGAATTCCTCCTTCAAGATATGAGACTAAGTGTATATGTATGGTTATTAATTGTAAAGCATAAAAATACAAAAAAAGTTTAAAAAAATGCATCCGGTCAAAAGTCGCAGGATGCATCAGGTGGTCTATCAATCCCTTGAAGATAGGCGATGACGTCAGGCAAGTACGTCTCGAGGGGGCGATTCGTATCGATTGTAAGCGTATGCATATGTGCAGGTCTTTTACTGGCTGTGACAGTCCGATAAAAATCTTCTGGTGACACGCTCCTGATTTGACTGAGCTTTCGCTCGCGCTCGCGCAAGCGACGATTGATTTCATCGACGTCGTCGACGAGACACTCGACGTAACGATACGTGGCTCCGCTATTTGCCGTCATCGCCAGGCCGCGGTCAATCATTACGCCATACAGACAGGGGCTATCTAGAATGACATTCCGTCCTAAAGACAGATGGAACTCGACGAGCGCCCAGTCGAGATCATAGGCGACTCTTCCGGCCAGCTCCGGGTCGAGCGAATGTTGTGCGGTTAATTCGAGCAGTGCCGTCTTCGTGACATCGTGATCGACGATGACCGCATCCAGTCGTCGGGCGATTTCCCGAGACAGCGTCGACTTACCTGATCCGGGAAAACCGGACATTTGTAGAAAGAACATGGAGGCCCCTCACGTTTCGTTTGATTTCCCGCGGCTGAATCCGACGAACAACCGGCCGCTTAACGGGGAGAGCGTCTCATCGACGTAACGGATGAGCGCGTCGGTTTCGTTCGTTTGATAATACGCCTCAAGGGCGCCAGTGAGTTGACGTGCGGCTGACGCATCAAATTGTTCAAGCGAACGATAAGTCCATTTCGATGAACCAATCCATTTTTTGTTCGTACGCAATATGAACTCAGCCGTGAGCTCACCGATTTTTGCGGCGATGAACAGTCCTTCCGAGCGACGGGTACATCCAATCAAGTCATCGAGTGCATCGGTCAGAAAGTATCGTTTCAACTCAATCGTCTCGTCCGACCAAGCCTCCGGCCCGCTGTCGAGCAACGCTCTCGCTTCACGTTTGATGTCTTCGACGATGTCTATGTCCTTCAAGACGATGCCTTCGATGACCATTCTCGGTAACGATGGAATGGCACGCTGGCAATCCTGTTCGAAGAAAGTACGATACGACGTCAAGTTATGGGCGAATAGTTCGATGGGCCATCCGGACTCGATGAACGATTCTCGATAAGACGAGACGAGGGTGTCGTCGAAGATGATGATGTCTAAATCCGACGTCTCGGTCGCCTCACCACGGACGACACTCCCGGCGAGCAACGCGGCCTGACAGTAGGGGAAATGTATAGAGATAAAGTGATGTGCCGCTTCGAGCGGGTCAATTTTAGAAGGCATTATGGACTCCTTTCAAGTAGAAGTGCGGCAATCAACAAATGGACGTCCGGCGATAACACGCTGTTCCAATAGGCATTCGCCTCCTCATCGGACAAGCCATTCATGAAACCTACGTAGCCCCCGTCAGCATTGGCACATCATCAGGACGTTTCCATCCGGGTCTTTGAAATTAAACCAATGGTCGTGTTCAATCGGGGTTACAATGTCAATTTGTCGTTGCTCCATGTGCGCATACGCCTGATGAATATCCGTTGTGTTCAAATGAAACAGCGGAGTTTTCAGGACGTTCCTTTCAGAAAATATCTTACTATCCAGCACGAGATTCGGTCCGTCGAGCGGAACGACATAGAGGTGACCGAACAAAATCTGCCCATCTGCTGGTAAATCGAATAGCTGACAGTACCAGTCCCGTGACGTCGCAACGTCTCGGACGGGAATAAAGACGGTCCCGATTTCTGCGAGAATTGGATTCATTTATTCGCCTCCAGTTAATTCGCTACGAAACGACGGACTTCGGCCCGTGAAAGCAGGACAATGATGTCTTTTTCGGATTCAAGTTTGTGTAAACGTTGCAAAATCGCTGGTCGCTGCGACTTTGGATAATCCCATACCCACTTCAAGAACTTCGGATCAAACCGTTCCTCACAACCAGGGGCCCATGTCCGGACGTGTTTTGCCGTGATAGGACAGCATGCGTTTCAAGACGCGGTACGTGCAGACGGTGCGCGGCAAATCAAGAAATACGACCGTATCGGCAGCATCAACTCGCAAATCGAGTGTGCCGCCGTAATTGCCGTCGATGATCCACGAATCACGTTCAATCAACTCGGACTGAATGACGATTTGTTCTTGTCTCGTGGCAGGTGTCCAATTCGGTTTCCATAACAAGGCATCCAAATGGTGGACGTCGATGCCGAGTCGAGTTCCTAACTCGCGGGCAAGTGTCGATTTGCCTGAACCACCCGAACCGATGAGAAGTATTATTTTCATCGAATACCGCCTTTTATAGAGTAATCTTCATAAATTTGCTGACGTCAGTGAAGCCGATTTGTTCATATAGGTGCATCGCCGTTTGATTGTGGGCATATACGTTCAAGCGTACGTCGGTATAGCCCATTCGTTTGAACGTATCGAGCGCTTCTCGCATTAACTGTTTCGAATAACCGCGGCCCCGATATGTCGGTTTCACATACAGGTCGTTGATCCAGCCGACCTCCTCGCCAGTCAAATAGTCGAACGCTTTGTCGATTTGCGTCCAGCCGATGAGTGTATCGCCATCAACCAGACAGAGAAAATAAGCGCCAAACTTTGCGGAATGCTCGTACGCTTCGATCATCTTTTCCTGATTATCGGGCGAGACGTGAGCAGTCGCTTCTTCGCGATTGATGCCCGCGAGTGCATAAATTTCGGCTTGTTGTGATTCGGTGGCTCGTTGAAACGTAAAATTCATATCCATTCCGCCTTTATTAGGAGTCTTTCGATTCAAGGATGCGCCATTTCTCAATGACACCGTCCTCTTCGTACAGGATGCGGACTTCCATCTGGTTTAGGACGAGCCGCTGCTCGCTAGCGAACAGCACAATCGGATAACCGATTGACAGCGGTTCGTCCGCTTCGAAGACTGGGCTATGCGCCTGCATGGCATAATAGCCGTCCGAGCGCGTGTTGGCCGCCCCGGCATCGACTTGAAGCACCGTCTCGAACCCTTGCAGTCGGAGCACATAACTATATGTCGTGCGGGCCCCGCGTTCGAGTTGCCACTCCTCAATGATTGCCTCCCGGCCATCGTTCACTTCCTCGAGTAACACTTTTTGGGCTGTGTACTCGCGTTCATACGGAATCATCTCTTGAATATTGACAGCCGTCATGGTGGCGACTTTTTGTGATTCTTCGGATGGGGGTGTGATTAAAATACCGATAAAAATCAAGATCGGAATGAGCAGATAAATGATGACCCGACTTCGCATATGGTTTCACCTGTCCTTTATCGATTTTTTTCGCCATCTTCCGGCAGAACCCTGCCTGGCGGATGAAATATGTTCATATGACAGGTTGAAATGTCTCGGATTTCGGGAAGGCATGTATGATGAAGGCAGGAGGGGATTACTATGCGAATCGGGATTATCGGTGGGGGAATTGCCGGATTGACGGCGGGCGCGCTCGCGAGCCGAATCGGCCATGACGTGACCGTATACGAGTCGTCACGAGAATGGGGCGGTTGCGCCGGGAAATTCGAACGTGGGGACTATCGATTCCCGGCCGGGGCGACGCTCGGGATGGGATTTGAACCGGGGGGCCTGCATGAGCGGGTCTTATCTTATTTAGGTGAATCGATTGACGTTCGTCCATTACCTGAGGTGATGCAGATTCATCTCGATGGAAAGACGGTCCGCTATCATCAAGACCGTAATCAATTTTTAGCAGAACTCGAGACGATGTTTCCGGAGCTCGCTCCGCAGATTCGTGCCTTCTTAAATGAGGTGTGGGCCGATTTCGAGACGATTCGTCCTTTGTTTGAGACGCTACCGGCGTTGCCGTTTCGCACAATTCGTGACGCAACGCTCGCGATCCGTGCGTTTCGACCGGAACAACTTCGGGCGTTCCGGAAGTTGTATCGACCGCTCGGTACAACGTTAAAACGGCATCGATTAAACGGAACTACGTTCGAGCGGGTCATCGACGGGATTTTGCTCGACAGCCTGCAGACCGGTGCCCGCGAGGCGAGTCACTTGCTCGCGGCCGTCGCCTTATCGATTTATCATGAAGGGGCGTTTTACGTCGATGGGGGGTTGTATACGCTCGGCCACGCCTTGGAACGAGCGATTCGGCAAGACGGGGGGATGACGCTCCTCGGCCGGCAAATCGTGAAAGTCGAGCAAGTCGCGGACAGCTGGTTGTTGACCGATCGCCGGGGCCGGCTCGACCTCGTCGATGTCGTCGTGTCGGCAATCCCGCTCGAGGCGACCGCTCAGTTGGTCACGGGACAAGCGGCACGACAGTTTAAAAGACAGTACGGCCGTCAATTAAAACGGATGCAATGGGGAACGTTCAGTCTGTATATCACGTTACCGGAAGCGGCGTGTACGGGACGTCCGCTCTTTCAACAAGTGTATAGTGACGATTTGCCGTCAGGTCACGCCTTCATTTCATTGTCGGCTGCGGACGATACACGCCGGACCGAACTGCCGGAACGAACCTTGACCGTCTCGACTCATATCGATTTGTCGGAGTGGCAGGCTTGGAAGGACAAGGCAACCTATGAGAAACTAGAGGCAGAATGGACCGAGCGCCTCGTCAAGGCAGTGCGACGGGCGTTCCCGAGTTGGACCGGCACATCGTCGGTATTGCTTCCGGGTGGACCGGGGGCGTGGGTGAAATATACGAAACGTCCGCACGGTGCGGTCGGTGGATATGCCCAAACGCCGCAACAAGCATTATTCCATGCGGCGAGCTATCGGGCGAACCTCCCGAATTTTTACGTTTGCGGCGACACGGTGTTTCCAGGTGCCGGGACGATCGGGGCGATGACGAGCGGGCTCCACGTCGCCAGAGCGCTCGGTTCGACGTTATAAGGGGGACAAGTTGAGATGCAGAAAAAACGGTTTGACGAATTGACGACGAGAGAGCTCTATGCGTTATTGGCGCTCCGCACTGAAATCTTCGTCGTGGAACAAGATTGCCCGTACCAAGAAGTCGATGGGAAAGATGTGACGGCCGTCCATTACTGGATTGAGGCAGACGGTCGCCCGATCGCGGCGTTACGTGTCCTCGAGGATGAAGCGCCAATCGCCATCGGTCGTGTCGTCACAAAATCGACGCATCGGGGACAAGGCCATTCGCGGCGCTTGATGCAAGAAGCCGTGGCCGACTTTGGGGATCGCGATTTGTATTTGCAAGCGCAAACGTACGTGGAGCCGTTCTATGCAAGCTTTGGGTTCACACGAACGAGCGAGGAGTACTTAGAGGATGGGATTCCCCACGTCGATATGGTTCGGACGGCGACCGTCTCGAAGTGAATCGATGCGGTACCGTTTGCCATAAGTTCGTGGTAGAATGATGAGGAATACTTGCGTGCGTCAAATCGTGCGTTCAATCATAGAGAGCAAAGGGGTTTACGATGGTGACTGATCAAACTGTGATTCAAAAAGCGAGAGAATTAGCCGACTTATTGGCGAGCACGCCGGAAGTGGCCCGCTTCAAAGAAGCGGAAACGAAAGTGAACGAAAGTGAGCGCGTTCAAACGTTGATCAAGCGTATCAAATACTTACAAAAAGAAGCCGTCAACTGCAAGCACTACGGAAAGACGGAAGCACTCGCCAAAGTCGAGCTAAAAATCGACAAAGCGATGGACGAACTCGATTCGATTCCGGTCGTCCAGGCGTTCCAAGAGACGCAAGTCGAAGTGAACGATTTGCTTCAATACGTGACGGTCACACTCGCCAACTCGGTGACAGACCGCATTATCGAGTCGACGGACGGTGACGTTCTCGCCGGTAAAACAGGAAGCGGCATGGCAGCGGAGAAATCACGCGGCGGCTGCGGATACTAACAAACAGACAGCTGGCCTTTGGTCAGCTGTTCTAATTTCTAGAGGTGAACACGAATGGAAACGATACATCAAACCCCAATGATGAAACAATACTTTTCAATCAAGGCCGATTATCCAGACGCCTTTCTCTTCTACCGGCTCGGTGACTTTTACGAGCTGTTTTTTGAAGATGCTCAAATCGTCGCCAAAGAGCTCGAATTGACATTGACTGCGAAAAACGGAAAAAACGCCGAGCACCCGATTCCGATGTGCGGGGTCCCGCATCATTCCGCTGCGATCTATATCGAGCAACTCATTGAAAAAGGGTTCAACGTGGCGATTTGTGAGCAGATGGAAGATCCAAAAGCGACGAAAGGAATCGTCAAACGGGAAGTCATTCAAGTCATCACGCCGGGTACATATATGGCCGCGCTCGGTGAGAAAGAGAACCGGTATTTACTATCGGTCGTGAACGTCGCAGGCCGTTTTGGGATTGCCCGCGGCGACGTGACGACAGGTGAATCATGGTTGACGACCTTACCGTCGCGCGAGGCCGTCCTACGCGAAGTCGAAGGATTGGTCCCGAGTGAAATCATCGTTGATGACGCCGAGTTGGCAGACCATCTCTCATCACTCGGCATCCCGCTGTCGGTACAGACGGAGCGATTGTCGAGCACGTTGTCGAGCGGTGCCCGCGACGAGGCGCAAGTAAGTGCGTTCGAACTCCTTTTCGCCTACTTGACGCGGACGCAAAAACGAGCCCTCGATCACCTGCAGCCCGCTGTCGCCTATGAGGTTGAAGCCCATATGCAACTCGATGCGAACACGGCCCGGAACTTGGAGCTGTTCCGTTCGGCCCGGTCCGGGGAACGGAAAGGATCACTCCTCGCCCTGCTCGATGAGACGACGACGGCGATGGGGGGACGACTATTGAAACGTTGGCTCGAACAGCCGCTCTATACGGAACAGGCGATTCGTGAACGCCAAGATGCCGTCGAAAATTTAGTCGATGATTTCATGCTCCGCGATCAATTACGGGAGCAGTTACGTCACGTCTACGATATCGAACGGCTCGTCGCGAAAGTAGGATACGGGACGGCCAACGCACGTGACCTCGTTCAGTTGCGGAACACGCTTGAACGCATTCCAGCGGTACGAGAGTTGCTCGCGAATGTCACGGCAACACGATTGCATCACATCGATGCGACACTCGACACGTTCGACGCGCTATCGGAACGACTTCAGGCGGCGCTCGTCGAGACACCACCCATCTCGATTAAAGAAGGTGGCATGATTCGTTCAGGCTATTCGACAGAACTCGATGAACTGCTCGAGGCGAAAGCGAACGGGAAGATGTGGATTGCCAATCTCGAGCAACAAGAGCGGCTCGCGACCGGCATCAAGTCGCTGAAAATCGGCTATAACCGAGTCTTTGGCTACTATTTGGAAGTGACGAAAGCGAACGCGCGCTTACTCGAAGAGGGGCGGTATGAACGGAAACAGACGCTTACGAACGCCGAACGCTATGTCACGCCTGAGTTAAAAGAAAAAGAAGCGCTCATCCTCGGTGCCGAGGAGAAGAGCTGTACGCTTGAATATGACTTGTTCGTCACGTTACGTGAAGAAGTCAAACAAGAGACGAAACCGCTCCAACAACTGGCCCGCTCATTAAGTGAACTAGATGTCCTGCTCGCGCTCGCCATTGTCGCCGAAAAACGGGACTATGTCCGGCCGACAACGTCAAACAATGTCCAAATCGATCGTGGGCGCCATCCGGTCATCGAAACGGTATTGCCTCGTGGTGAATACGTGGCCAACGACTTGACGCTCGATGACACGCGGCGCATGCTGTTGATCACCGGACCGAACATGTCCGGTAAATCGACGTATATGCGCCAGTTCGCACTGATTGCCATCCTGCATCAAATCGGTTCGTTCGTGCCGGCCGAAGCGGCCGAACTTCCATTGTTCGATCGCATTTTTACCCGCATCGGGGCAGCCGATGATTTGGTGAGCGGTCAGTCGACGTTCATGGTCGAGATGACGGAGACACGGCAGGCGGTGACGGAAGCAACAGCAGATAGTCTCATCCTCCTCGATGAGATTGGACGAGGAACCTCGACGTATGACGGCATGGCGCTCGCGCAGGCCATCATCGAATATATCGCGGCCACCATCGGCGCGAAGACGTTGTTCTCGACCCATTATCACGAGTTGACCGTGCTCGAGGACACGATTCCTGCCCTTGAGAACGTGCACGTCCGTGCCATCGAACGGGACGGGCGCGTCGTCTTCCTGCATGAAGTTCACCCGGGACGGGCCGACAAGTCGTACGGGATTCATGTCGCCGAACTCGCTGATTTGCCGCCTGATTTGATTGAACGGGCGCGAACGATTTTGTCTGAGCTCGAGACGGAACCGAAACCGGCCCGCACAGTCGCGGAACATCCGGTGCCAGCCGAACCTGTGGCCCAACTGTCACTATTTGAGGCGGAAGACGATATCAAACGACAACTGCTCGACCTCGATTTACTGGCGATGAACCCGATTGAGGCGATGCAGGCGCTCTATGCGCTCCAACAATCTGCGAAGAAGGGGTGAGTCGATGGGAATCATTCAAGAGTTACCGGAGCAACTGGCCAACCGAATCGCGGCCGGCGAGGTCGTCGAACGCCCGGCCTCGGTCGTGAAAGAACTCGTCGAGAATGCGATTGATGCCGGTGCCACGAAAATCGAAGTCGACTTGGAGGAGGCGGGGATACGTCTCATTAAAGTTCGGGATAACGGGCACGGGTTTTATGAAGAGGATGCTCCGCGCGCCTTTTTGCGTCATGCGACGAGCAAAATTCGGGACGAGCACGACTTGTTCCGGATTCGCACGCTCGGCTTCCGTGGAGAGGCCTTAGCGTCCATCGCCTCGGTCAGTCATGTGACGCTGAAGTCACGCCGGACCGAAGAGGACGGATTTGAGATGACGCTCCAAGGGGGTGTCGTTACGGCGCAAACACCGGCCGCAGCCAACGTCGGAACAGAGATAGCGGTCAGTCAATTGTTCTACAATACACCGGCCCGCCTTAAATACTTGAAGACGTCGGCGACCGAACTCGCGAGCATCACCGATACGTTGAACCGGATCGCCTTATCCCACCCGGAAGTTCGCCTCACGGCGTTCCATGAAGACAAGGAACTCCTGCGGACGAGTGGCAACGGCGACATCAAGCAAGTCATGCTCGCCATTTACGGACGTCAAGTCGCGGCGCAAATCGTCACCGCGTCAAGCAAGACGAACGACTATAGCTTGAGCGCCCATCTCGTCCGTCCGGAAGTGACCCGGTCGAACAAGCAGTATGTGACGCTCATCTTGAACGGACGGAGCATCAAAAACTTTGCGCTGACCCAAAGTGTGCTCGAGGGCTACCACACGCTACTCCCGATTGGTCGTTATCCGATCGCCGTCCTCGAAGTGAAGATGGACCCGATGTTGATTGACGTTAACGTCCATCCGACAAAACGGGAAGTCCGACTCTCGAAAGAGAAAGAGCTGTGCCAGTTGATTCGCGAGACGGTCCAACTGACGCTCCGGGAACAGCGTTTAATCCCATCGGTCAAACCGAAAGAGCGACCGGTTAATCGGACCGAACAAGAACGACTTGATTTCACGGTCGAACGGACACCTGTCACGGATGAACCGCCGACGTGGAACTATCCGATTCCCCGTGAACCTGTCACGTCACCAAGCCGATGGTCGCCGACCCCGCTCGTCAATGAAGCGCCTGCACCGACCGACCCGATTATCGAATCGGATAAAATTGAGACGAAAGGAGAGCGGTTGCCGCCGCTCGACGTCATCGGCCAATTGCATGCGAGCTATATCGTCTGCGGTTCCGAAGACGGCATGTATGTCATCGACCAACACGCCGCTCAGGAACGGATCAAATACGAATTGTTTTATGAGCAACTCGGGAATCCGGACAAGGAATATCAATTGTTGCTGCTCCCGCTCCCGCTCGAGTTCACGCAAGAAGAGACGCTCGCGATTGAAGAAGTCGCTCCGCTCTTGAAAGAAGCGGGTCTCGAATTGGAGCCGTTCGGTGGCAACACGTTCCTCGTCCGGGAGATTCCGACGTGGTACCCGCAACACGATTTAGAAGGAACGGTCCGCGATTTGATTGAGATGGCGATTCGGGACCGCTCTGTCAATCTCGCCAAATATCGGGAAGACGCGTCAATCTTGATGGCGTGCAAGCGGTCGATTAAAGCGAACCATCCATTGAACCACGAAATGATGCGGCAATTGCTGAATGACCTCAATCAGACGACGTCCCCGTATACATGTCCGCACGGGCGACCGATCTTGGTGAAATGGAGCACGTACGAACTTGAGAAGTTGTTCAAACGGGTTATGTGACACGCTTGTAATCTTTTTTTAACCGGCTGTAACGTTTATGTCCGGGTGCCTATGGGAACAATATACACATGTCACTCAACGCATCGAGGTTGAGAGGTGGCTTTTTCACTGCCTCACCCTCAAGATGTAGACATGATCGATAAACCAGTAGGGGGAAAAGATTATGGCAGACACGCTTAAAGTAACGAAACGAGAATTACGACCACGTTCGGTCCGCGCAAACTTGCGTAAAGAAGGTAAAGTACTAGGTGTCGTATACGGCTATAAAGTCGAGAGCACACCAGTTGCATTCGAGGAGATGGCACTTCGCAAGATTCTCCGCGAACACGGTGACAACGCATTAATCGAGTTGAACATCGACGGCAAGAAAGTGAACACGCTCGTTCACGGGACTGAAGTTGACCCGTTCACAAACGAATACAAGCACGTCGAGTTCATGGCCGTGAAGATGGACGAAGCGACGGAAGTCGAAGCAGACGTCACACTCGTCGGCGATGCGAAAGGTGTCAAAGAAGGCGGCTTCTTGGCGCAAACGCTTTATAAAGTAACGGTATCGGCGACACCGGCTAACATTCCGGAACGAATTGAACTAGATGTTTCTGAACTCGGTATCGGTGATTCGGTCACGGTAGCTGACATTCCAGAGAACAAAGACTATGAAATCGTCTCGGATGGCGAGCTTCAAATCGCATCTGTAAACGAGCCGGTCTCTCTTGAAGAACTTGAAGCAGACACAGACACAACGACAGAAAGTGAAGCTGAAGCAACTGAAGAAGAGTCGGCTGAGGCATCTTCTGAGGAGTCTGAAGAGAAGTCTGCAGACAAAGAATAAGCTGTATCAAATGACCCTTTGCGAAGGGTCGTTTTTTTCGTCACAAATCCGACAAATGTAAACGATTACGATGTGAAAAATGTGTCAACAAGGTCCAAGGTCGATTGCAATTTATTGGATTCGGGCTTATATTGTTAATGATTTCACATGTTCGTTCTTATTATATGGGTTCATTCAAACAGAAAGAAGGGTTTGTGACATGGCATCAATGGAAATCCATGCACTCGAATCATTACGGAAAAAAGCTCAGGCATCTTCGCAAATGATTCATTATCGGCCAATGGAATACTTTTTACGGGCAATGCTCGCGGGGATCTTTATCGGATTCGCTTCAATCTTCACACTTAAAGTCGTCAACGGAATGTACTTGATCGATTCGCCGTTCACGACACTCATCGGTGGGTTCTCATTCGGGATCGCCCTTGTCATGATCATTTACGGCGGAGCAGAACTGTTCACGGGGAACACAATGTACTTCACGACCTCGACGTTACGCGGCTATACGACGCTCAGCGACACGATGCTCGTCTGGTTACTTTGTTTCGTCGGGAACGCACTCGGTGGCGTCTTGTTCGCCTTGTTGCTTGCCCCGACCGGCGTCATCCAAGAACTCGGGATGGATAACTGGTTGTTCGCGGTCGTCGAGAGCAAGATGCATCATACGACGGTCGAGATTTTCTTCCGTGCCATCTTCTGTAACTGGATGGTCTGTCTCGCGATTTTCTTACCAAAACAGATGAAAAATGAGTTCGCTCAAATCTTCTCGATGATTTTCCTCGTCGCCGTCTTCTTCGCGTCAGGATTTGATCACGTCATCGCCAACTTCGTCTTATTTGCGCTCACGCTCGTCGTCCCACACCCTGAGGCGATTAGCTTTGCCGGCGCCATCCACAACTTGATTCCGGCCACGTTCGGTAACATCATCGGCGGCGCCTTGTTCATGGGTGCGATCTATACGTGGTTGAACGCGAAAGGCTTGCGCGAAGCTCAAGAGTCAGAGGAAAAAGAAGAAGTTGAATTAAAAATCGTGAAACCAGCTAAAGAATTATAAGTTGGGTCACTTGAAAGAACGGTCGAGTCCATATGCGGGCTTGGCTGTTTTTGCGTTTATATCACAACCAACGCTCACAATTTAGACTCCACATCTCCATGCTCAAACATGACATAATCTATATATGGAATTGAATCGAGTTCATAACTCGATTCATATCAATATATAGTGAGGTGATGCGGAGTGAACATGCTCCAGCTTTATGAAGATGTCTGTGTTCTCCCAGATCAAGATCTCGTACAAGAGAACGCCAACGTCGACGGGAAATCACCACTTGGCAAACTGGCACGATTATCCTCGGAAGTATCGAAACAGCTGTCGACAACGTATTTGTTGTCAGAGAGGACACGTCAGGCCGTCGCAGACAACTTTTTGTACATCCACGACGCCGACTATTACGTGACGGGATCGACGACGTGTTGTCAAATCCCGCTCGGCGAGTTGTTGACGAACGGATTTCATACCGGTCACGGGACGATTCGACCACCCCAGGACATCCGTTCGGCGATGGCACTCGCTTCGATCATTCTTCAAGCGAACCAGAATATGCAACACGGGGGTCAAGCGTTCCCGATGTTCGATGTCGATTTAGCGCCATACGTCGAAAAGACGTATGAACGTCAACTGGAGCGTCTCAAGAAGCTTCCGGTGGAATGGTCGACCGAGCAACTTCTCGAAGTCGCTGAGACCGAGACAATCACAGCGACCTATCAAGCGTGTGAAGCGTTCATCCATAATGCCAATTCGATGCATTCGCGAGGAGGCGGCCAAGTGCCATTCGTCTCCATCAACTACGGGACCGACACGAGCCGTTGGGGCCGGATTTTCATCCGCGAGTTGTTGCATGCGACCGAGCGGGGGCTCGGCAACGGGGAGACGCCAATTTTCCCGATTCAAATCTTTAAAGTAAAAGAGGGCGTCAACTTTCATGAAACCGACCCGAACGTCGACTTGTTCCGACTCGCCTGTCGCGTGACGGGCAAGCGTCTATTCCCAAACTTCTCGTTCGTCGATGCCCCGTTCAACTTGCAATATTATGATGGGAGCCATGACTCAGAAGTCGCTTATATGGGGTGTCGGACACGAGTGATGGGGAATCGTCACGGCGCCGAGACATCGATTGGACGAGGTAATTTATCGTTCTCGACCTTGAACTTGGTCAAGATGGCGCTCGTCGCTCCGGACATCCATACATTTTTTGAGACGCTCGACGCCTACGTCGACGTCGCCATCGAACAATTGCTCGAGCGTTACGACTATCAAGCGAAACGTCATGCCGACGAATTCCGATTCCTATATGCTCAACACGTCTGGAGGGGCAGCGAGAGACTCCAACCGGAAGAAGAGCTACGGGATGTACTGAAGCAAGGGACGTTGTCCGTCGGTTTCATCGGTCTCGCCGAAGCGCTACGCGTGCTCACAGGCGGCACGCATGCCGATTCACGGGAAGCGGAACGTCTCGGACTCGATATCGTCACACATTTACGTAATCGGATGAGACAGGCAGCAGAGCAGCACGATTTAAACTTTTCGCTCTTGGCCACCCCGGCCGAAGGATTATCTGGGAAGTTCGTATTGAAGGACCAGCAGGCGTTCGGGATGATTGAGGGTGTCACCGACCGCGCCTTTTATACGAATTCGTTTCATGTACCGGTGTACCAGTCAGTGTCGATTCGTGACAAGATTCGATTGGAGGCGCCGTACCATGAGCTTTGTGACGCGGGTCATATCACTTATGTCGAAGTCGACGGGTCGCTCGCCCATAACCCGGAAGCGGTCGAAGCGATCGTCCGGCTCATGCGAACCGAAAACGTCGGCTACGGATCGATTAACCATCCCGTCGACCGGTGCGGTAACTGCGGCCTCGAGGGAACGATTGATGCCGCGTGCCCGACGTGTGGCGAGGAAGAGCAAATTGAACGGATTCGTCGCATCACCGGCTATCTGGTCGGTACGATGGACCGATGGAATTCGGCGAAACGAGAAGAAGAACGAGCGAGGGTGAAGCATCATGCTCGTCCTATCCGTACTTAACGAATCGGTCGTCGACGGTCCAGGCATTCGCACGGTCATCTTTACGGCAGGATGCCCTCATCGCTGTCCTGGATGTCACAATCCGGAATCGTGGAACCCGCGAGGTGGGGAAGACGTACCAGTCGAGGACTTGCTCACTCGAATCGAACAATCCGGGTGGGACGGTGTTACCGTCTCGGGCGGAGAGCCGTTCCTGCAACCAGAAGCACTGTCACGGCTCGTCGACGGGTGCAAGGCGCTTCAGAAAAACGTGTGGGTGTATACAGGCTATACGTTCGAACAGTTACAAGGTATGGACGATGAGTACGTCACGAGCGTGCTCGATCGTGCCGATGTACTTGTCGACGGTCGTTTCGAACAGCCGCTCATGGACCGGTCGCTCCGATTTCGGGGGTCGAGCAATCAGCGAATTATTTTCTTGAACAAAGCGTAATCGGGGCCGTCGCGTCCCGATTTTTTGTATACTAGCAAAAAAGGGGGAATTTTGATGAAATGGTGTAGTTTTCAAGTCGAAGGAGAGCAAAGGGTCGGTGTCGTGGCGGGGGAGTTTGTTTATGACGTCAGTGACCAATTACATACGACTTCGTTGTTAGAGGTCATCGCGCGGGAGTTTAAACCGGATGTCGATTTGGACGTCGCACCTCGGATCCCATTGACCGACGTCACGCTCGTCGCGCCATACCGACCACTCAAAAACGTAATCTGTATCGGCAAGAACTATGAAGAGCATGTGAAAGAGATGGATACGGCGGGAGCCGGCAAACTCGTCATCTTCACGAAAGCTCCGACTTCGGTCGTTGGACCAGGGGCTGTCGTTGAACGTCATCCTGAACTGACCGACCAACTCGATTACGAAGGCGAGCTCGCCGTCATTATTGGGAAATCAGGACGGGACATCGACGACGTCGACGCCCATATTTTCGGCTATACGATTTTGAACGATATCACGGCCCGGGACGTTCAAAAACAGCACGTCCAATTTTTCCGCGGTAAATCGTTCGACACGTTTTGTCCGCTCGGACCGTATATCGTCACACCGGATGAGCTCTCGTTTCCACTTGTGATTCAAACGGTCGTGAACGGTGAGACACGCCAAAACGGGTCGACAACGGACATGATTCGTCCAATTGAAGAGTTGATTCGGACGTTGTCGAAAGGGATGACGCTAGAAGCTGGTGATATCATCGCCACCGGTACGCCGGCGGGGGTCGGCCATGGGATTAAACCGCCCGTCTATCTCCAATCTGGGGATACAATCGAAGTGAGCATCACGGGACTCGGGACGTTAAAAAACGTTATCGTCTGACCCAATTGACGCAAATTGTGAAGAATCTTGTAATCGATGTCTCATTTCCGCACAACGATGACTATGCCTCTTATACTAAGGGTATAACAAAAGAGGAGACATCATATAGGAGATGATTACACATGGAACGCAACGATCGTCCAACAGAATCAAATGAACCAAATCGCCGCGAGGATTGGCTCGACACCGAGCTTGGCTCGTCCGAACAACGACACGAGCCGTCGCGCGCAACACAACCGGCCCGACCTTCATTCGTCAGTCGGATGTTCCCTGGGTTTGTAGGTGGGGTAATCGGTGCTGTCTTGACTGGGGCCATCGCCTTCCCGTTCATCGATCAAGTCCCAACGAACGTGTCTGATACGAACGTGACGTCGGAAGGGTCACCGGTCCAGACGACATCGACGACGGCGGACAGCTCGGTCATCGATGCGGTCGCGACCGCACAACCTGCCGTCGTGACGGTAAACAATTTTGCTTCGAACGGATTATCGAATGAATCGGTCGAAGCTGGTGTCGGCTCGGGTGTCATCTATAAGAAAGACGGTGACTCGGCTTACATCGTCACGAACCATCACGTCGTCAACGGTGCTGACCGTTTGACCGTGACATTCAATGACGGATCGACAGCGGACGCCAAGTTGATGGGCAGTGACGCCACGTACGACTTGGCGGTGCTCGAAGTCGATGCGGACAAAGTCTCATCCGTCATCACGATGGGGAAGTCGAGTGAACTGAAGCCTGGACAGACTGTCATCGCCATCGGCAATCCGCTCGGCCAGTTTGAGAACTCGGTCACGCGCGGCGTCGTCTCGTCGACGTCCCGTCTCGTTCCGGTCGATACGGATGAGAACGGACAAGCCGATTTCAATGCCGAGGTCATCCAGACGGATGCTGCCATCAACCCAGGTAACTCCGGTGGCGCCTTGATTAACGAATCGGGCCAATTGGTCGGAATCAACTCGATGAAAATTGCGACCGATTCGGTGGAAGGGGTCGGCTTCTCGATTCCAGTCGATATCGCCTTGCCGCTCATCAACCAAATCGAACAGACGGGCGAAGTGAACCATCCATCGCTCGGCGTGTCGCTCCGTGACGTGTCCGAGTTTCCACCCGGGTACTTGACCGAGCAAATCAATCTGCCGGAGTCGGTGACGGCCGGTACGATTATCGTCGAAGTGCAGACGAATAGCTCGGCCGCACGGGCCGGACTCGAAGCACGCGACGTTATCGTGAAAATTAACGATCAAGCCGTCTCGTCGTTCATTGACCTTCGGAGTGAATTGATTCGCGATACGGACGGAACGGTCAAAATCGAATACGTTCGTGACGGCAAGACCGAGACGGTCGATGTCGAGATTCAAAATGCGAATGGGGATGCATTGTAAAGATGGGCACGTAGCCCATCTTTTTTGTTATGCTTAGAAAAAAGGAGGGGATTCCATTGATTCGCACACTATACGGTGTTTTATTTTTAGGAGCCGGCATCATGCACTTCGTTCAAGAACGGGCGTTCATGTCGATCATTCCGAAATCATGGCCGTTCAAACGGTTCATGGTCCAGGCGAGCGGGGTCATCGAAGTCGTCTATGGCGCACTGTTGCTCACGAACAAGGGAACACGGTTTGTGAAGGGAACGTTACCGGCATTTTTGATTGCCGTCTTCCCGGCCAATATCAATATGGCGCTCAAACCGTCGAAACTCGGCAAGATGCCGCTCCCGAAATGGGTGACGTGGGCCCGATTGCCGCTGCAATGGGTATTGATTAAAGGGGTCAAAAAAATATAAGTACATATGGGGGATCGATCATGACGAACGTATTGAACTGGTTTGAGCATTTTCATGCCCATCCCGAAGTGAGCTGGAATGAATTCGAGACGACGAAGACGATTGCCGATATTTTGACGTCATGGCAAGTCCGTCACGAAACGTTTGCCGACGTCACCGGCGTCATCGCCGAGATTGGTGAGGGAGATGATGTCATCGCTGTCCGAGCCGACATCGACGCGTTATGGCAACAAGTTGACGGGACGTTCCAAGCCAATCACTCATGTGGCCATGATGCCAATATCAGCATGGTGCTCGGTGCACTTGATGAGTTGCGACACGAACACTTGCCGAAACGGGTCCGGTTTATTTTCCAACCGGCCGAAGAACAAGGCAACGGGTCGCTCGCGATGATTCGACACGGGGCGTTACAAGACGTCAGTCAGCTGTACGGCATTCATTTGCGTCCGCTCGAGGAACTGAAACGCGGTCAATATGCGGCTGCGATTCAACATGGGGCCGCGTTCTTCTTGAAAGGCAAGATCAGCGGGGACGATGCTCATGGCGCGCGGCCGCATCAAGGTCAGAACGCGTTAGACGTCATTTTCACGATTCAACAGATGCTTAAGAGTATCTATTTGTCACCGTTTGAGCCGCATTCGGTCAAACTGACGGGTGTACGAGCTGGGAGTGAGAATTTGAACATCATTCCGGGCAATGCGACATTCTCGATTGACGTCCGGGCCCAACAGAACAAGGAACTGCTCGAGCTGCGCGACCGGGTCGAGACGATGTTGCACCAGATTGCAGTCCTGCATGGAGTGACGATCGACTGGGAGTGGCAAGATTTCACCCCTGGCGCCTTGATTGGCGAGCGTTCGAGCCGACATGCGGCTGAAGCGATTAGTCAGCGGTTCGGGGATGATGCGCTCGTCGATCGTATCATCACGTCAGGTAGCGACGATTTTCATTTTTATACGGTCGAGCAACCGGGACTCGATGCGACGATGATTGGAATCGGGGCCAACTTGACACCAGGGCTTCATCATCCACAAATGACGTTCGATCGTGACGTATTACCGGAAGCGTCCGCCCTGCTCGCCGATACGTTGCGACGGGCCGTACACACTAATTGATTAACGAAATGAACGAGGGGACTTCGCTTCCGTTCATTTTTTTATTGCCTTCCTCGAATGTAAGCGTTATCATAATTTTATTAGCGACAATATAACGACAATTCAGAATCTTTCGCTATCGGGGAGGAAGGTACATGGAACAACAGGGGAACAAGGTAGACATGAAGCTTCGCTGGGCAGTATTGCCGCTACTTGTCATGATCGGGGTCATGCTCGTAGCCATTGTCCAATTAAAACAAGGCCCACACATCCCGCTCATCATCGGGACTGCGGTGGCGGCACTCGTCGCCTGGCGACACGGCTATAAGTGGAAAGAGATTGAAGAGATGATGTACAAAGGGATTCGGCTCGCTTTGCCGGCGGTCGTCATCATCATCTTGGTCGGCTTGACAATTGGGGCGTGGATTGGGGGAGGCGTCGTCGCGACGATGATTTATTATGGGTTGACGATTATCTCACCGGCCTATTTTCTTGTGACGATTTGTATCATCTGTGCGGTCGTTGCGCTCTCCATCGGCAGTTCATGGTCGACGATGGGGACGATTGGCGTCGCCGGGATGGGCATCGGGCTAAGTATGGGGATACCAGCACCGATGGTCGCCGGAGCGGTCATTTCTGGCGCCTATTTTGGGGACAAGATGTCGCCGCTGTCGGATACGACGAACTTGGCGGCCGGTTTGACGCATACTGACCTATTCGTCCATATCCGTCACATGCTCTATACGACTATCCCGGGCCTTATCATTGCGCTTGGCGCGTATTGGTGGCTCGGCCGCCGCTTCAGCGAGACGATGACGGACTCGTCGGAAATCGTCCAGACGCTCGCGATTTTAAAAGACAGTTTTGTCATCTCACCGTGGTTGTTGCTAATCCCGCTCGCCGTCATCGCGCTCGTCGCGAAAAAAGTGCCGGCCATTCCGGCACTCGTCGTCGGCATCGCCCTTGGCTTTTTGGCGCAAGTCATCGTCCAAGGCGGCTCGCTCTCAGATAGTGTCGGCGCGCTCCAAAGTGGATACGTGATCGACACCGGCAACGAACTCGTCGATAACTTGTTCAGTCGGGGTGGTCTCGATGCGATGATGTATACCGTTTCGATGACGATCGTCGCGATGACGTTTGGGGGCATCTTGGAATACTCGGGCATGCTCCAGTCCATCATGAACCAAATCGTCAAACTTGCGAAGACGGCCGGATCGATGGTCGCTTCGACGATTTTAGCGGCGTTCGCGACGAACGCATCATGTTCCGAACAATACATCTCGATCGTCGTGCCGTCACGCATGTTCGCCAGTGCCTACGAGAAGATGGGACTTCATTCGAAGAACTTGTCGCGAGCGCTTGAAGACGGCGGTACGCTCACGTCGGTCTTCATCCCGTGGAATACGTGCGGCGTGTTCATTCTCGGGACACTCGGCGTCGGGGCGTTCGAATACGCGCCATACGCTATCTTAAACTTTGTCGTTCCTGTCATTTTAATCATCTATGCGTTCACAGGCTTCACGATTGAACGGATCGCTGTGTTGAGTGCAGAACCACCGATTGAACAACAAGCGGCGCAATAAAAAATTTCCCGGCCTCATGAGGTCGGGAAATTGAATTTATAGACGGCGCGAGGCCGGCCTTGGCCATAGCTCATCTCTTCACCGATCACATCGACGATGCCGGCGTCATGTAGTTTTTTGATGAGCCGTTCCGTCGTACGTCGCGTCACGTCGAGATAGTCGGTCAACTCTTTAGCCGTGAACTCGTGCTTTCGTTTGGCGAATTGTAAAATCTTCCCGATATTGACGGGGCTGACTCCGGCTTGTTTGATGAAGTCGAAGGCAAGTTGTTCCGTCACGCGATACGGGATGTGCGCGTCACGGGTCGGGAACGATAATCGTTTGGAATCATCGACGATGCGGATGCGCTCTTCACTTGCGGCAGACAAGGCGATTTGAGCATGCTCGTCCGCCTGTTGATAGTCCGTGCCATAACCGATTCCAATGCGGTACGTCCCGTTCGGTGCGAGCGTATCTTCTTCGAACGCGTTCAGCACTTCACCTTTGGTCGTCAATACTGTGATGTGATGGTCCTCCGCGGACTCGAGATGTCCACCCAGATACCGGACCGAGTCGAGATGGTCACGCAACGCCATATCGTCCGTGTCGTAGCGGATGATGGCGAACTGGGCGGCATCGGCCAACTGTTGCCGAACTTGTTGAATTAACTGTTCGAGATGGTTCCTGACGGTCACTGTCGGCTCAATCATCAGTTGACTGTTGAACCCGGCACGAACGAGCTCATGATGTACCCGCTCGATGCTCGTGATGGCCAGATTCGTTTGTTTGCCTTGGTGATTGGTATGAAAGGCGATGACGTCCTCGAATGCGAGATCAGGACTGATGCGCATGACGGTGGGGGCGACCCGTTCGTTTGGAAACGAGTCGAGAATCGACGTCAGTCGTCTCGGTTCGACCAAATCGATTGATACTTGATTGAGCGACACGGAGTGGGTGAGCGTCGCATATAGAAGCGTCGTCAAGAGGACAGTCTCGTCTTGGACGACGTGATGTGCCGCCACGTGGCTAAGATGAGGGGTCGCATAGGCGAACGGGAATGAGCCGGAAAAAAAGACGCCGTCGAACGAGCCGAGCGTTTGAGCGATGGTCGCTGCTTCGTGCGGATGCTCATACGGATGATAGGCGAACCGGACGTCCTCTGGTGAACCGAGCGAGCGAATCGTCTCCACAAATTCGTGCGATCCGACGATGGCGATATGGATGGACATCAAAACTCCTCCTTGCAATTTAACGACTATTTAACGACAATATAGCTAATGACAAGTAAGAAGTAAAGGAGAATGGATATGAGAATAGAGAAAATCGAACTGTTTGCGATTCGTTTACCGTTAAAAGTGCCGTTCATCGTCAGTTACCATCGTTATGACGACATGCCTTCAGTGATTGTAAAATTGACAACCGAATGTGGTCACGTCGGCTATGGAGAGGCCGTCGCCGATGAACATGTCACGGGCGAATCGCTCGATAGTACAATCAGTGTGATTCGACATGTGCTCGGACCGCTCTTAATCGGAGAAAATCCGATACAGATGGAACGGATTCACGACGTGATGGACCGGGCCATCCGTGACGTGCCGGCGGCGAAGGCGGCTCTCGATATCGCCTGTCATGATGTCGTCGGGAAAAAGCTCGGGCTTCCAGTGTATGATTTGCTCGGTGGCCGTTATCACGACGCGTTTCCGGTCACGCACGTCCTCAGTATCGGCGAGCCGGAGGCGATGGCGGCCGAGGCTCGCGAACAGATTGAACAAGGGTACACGGCCGTCAAGATGAAAGTCGGCGTCGACGTCGCCTCGGACGTACGTCGGGTCGAGGCGGTCCGTCGTGCCGTCGGCCCAGACGTGCCGATTCGGGTCGACGTCAATCAGGGTTGGGTGAATGCCGCCAAGACACTCCAAGCGATGAAGCAGCTCGAGCCATTCCAAATCGATTGGGTCGAACAGCCGGTCAAGGCCGACGACTTTGAAGGCATGGTCGAAGTGAAAGGGAAAATCACGGTGCCGCTCATGATTGATGAAGGGGTGCGCGGCGTGACGGAGATGCGTCGGTTGACGATGATGCAGGCCGCCCACAAAGTGAACATCAAACTGATGAAGTGTGGCGGCATCTACCCGGCGAAAAAACTCGTGCATATGGCCGAAATGTCGGGCATCGAGTGTCAAATCGGGTCGATGGTCGAGTCGTCGGTCGCCTCGAGTGCAGGCTTTCATGTCGCCTTCTCGAGCAAAATCGTCCAATCGGTCGAGTTGACAGGTCCGCTTCGTTTCGCCGAAGACATCGGCAACTTGATGTACGACTTGCCGTTCATCCGCCTGTCCGATGGGGCAGGTCTCGGTGTCGACGTCGACGAGGCCGTCTTGTCACGGCTTACAAAGGCGACGTATGTCATCGGAGGGGTCGACCATGTGGCGCAGTGAGTGTAACGGCCTCGACATCGAGGTCAACTATTTGACGATGACAGAGCTCGCACAAGTCGAGGCGGTGCAACAGGCCGTCATGGCCACATTGACGGAAGGAAGCCAGTACCAGTCCCTCACGACTGAGGAGTTCGTAAAGCTGTTGACCGACCGCACATTGATTGGGGCGTACCACGAGGGCACGTTGATCGCATTCCGCGCGCTCCTGATCCCGCCGCTCGACGAAGAGCATCTAGGATACGACATCGGTTATCCGCTTGATGCGCTCGACCGTATCTTGTATCAAGAAGTGACGAACGTCCATCCGGACTACCGCGGCTACGGTCTGCAACAGTATCTCGGTAGGCTACTCATGAAAGAGCTTGAACATGGCAGTCGGTTCGACCTCGTCTGTGCGACCGTGGCGCCTTTCAATATCCCGAGCCTGAAGGATAAGTTCGCCCTCGGCCTTCGCATCGGTGCCCTCAAACCGAAATATGGCGGAAAGCTGCGCTACATTTTTATGAAAGAACTGCACAGCGACTGGCTCCCGACTGGTGACACGACGTGGCTCGATATGGGCGAGACGGAGCAACAAGTCGCCTTATTGAAGGCAGGCTGGTTTGGGACGACGATGACACGCGACGGGGAGAGCTGGCTCGTCAAATATGAACGATAAAACATGGCCTGATCGCGACGATCAGGCCATGTTGCTTATTCGAGGATGAACAATACGTCCTCGGCTAACTTCTCATATGTCCGGTCGCTCGGATGGAACTGGTCGGTCGCAAGGTCACGGCCGACGTCCGAGACGTAAGCGAACGGATCGATCACATCGATGCGTTGCGCGTTAGCGAACGTGGATGCCGAGGCGTTCCAATCGAGAATCAATTGATTGAACGCCTCTCCGTTTTCGTTCTCTTGGAACGGGTTATAGAGCGCGATATAGACGATTTGCGCCGTATCGTTCAATCCGCGAACTTGTTCGAAGATCTCATTCAAGTTCGTCTTCGCTTCGGTCACGACTTGATCGATATCGACCGATTCGAAATTGTCGACATTCTCGCCGCGGTTGAACAAGTCGTTGCCGCCGATTGTGAGCGTGATATAGCGGGCGTTCTCAATCGTGCGTCTTACTTCAGGTTGTTCGAGCTGCGCCAATAAGTCTTCCGTCCGGGCGCCGGAGACGGCCAGATTCTGCGTACGGATATTATTCTCTTCGAGCGCTTCACCGACCGGTTGGACGTAGCCCGCACCGGATGTAGAGCCGACACCGCGTGTCAATGAATCTCCGAGTGCGACGTAAACATCACCGACCGGTTCGGGTCTCGTATCTTCGCTGACCGAGAGTGTCCGTTCCGGCGGATTGACGATATCTTGGTAACCGATCCATAAACCGTATAGGGCGATGCCCGTCAAGAAGACAGAACCGATTAAAAACGTATACCATTTCCCATTTTTCATGTGATGACCTCACTTTCTATAGAACTATCATATCAAATAAGTGTGAACCTGCCCTATGTGAATGTTCGAATAGGACAGATGCGATCGAGTCCGATAGAATGTAGGAGAGGTGAGATGATGCAACCAACATTGAAGATAGATCATTTGACAAAAGTAATCGGTAAAAAAACGATCATCGATGACATCTCGTTCGATGTGTTCCCCGGTGAAGTGTTCGGCTTCTTAGGGCCGAACGGGGCCGGTAAAACGACGACGATTCGGATGATTGTCGGATTGATTAAGCCGACGAACGGGACCGTCTCGATTTGTGGGTTCAGCGTCGAACGTCAATTCGTTCAGGCGATGAATCAAATCGGCGCCATCGTTGAGAATCCGGAATTGTACAAGTTCATGAGCGGGCGTGAGAACTTGAACGCCTTCGCGCGGATGTTGCCCGGTGTCGATGAGGCCCGGATTCAAGAAGTAATCGATCTCGTCGATTTGACGGCACGAATCGATGATAAAGTGAAGACCTACTCGCTCGGGATGCGGCAACGTCTCGGCATCGCCCAGGCCATGTTGAACAACCCCCGTGTCTTGATTCTCGATGAGCCGACGAACGGGCTCGACCCGATGGGGATTCGTGACCTTCGACTCTTCATCCGCCGTCTCGTTGAAGAGACAGGACTGAGCGTCCTCGTCTCTAGCCACATCTTGGCCGAGATTGAACTGCTCGCGGACCGCGTCGCCATCATGTCGCGCGGGAAAATCGTGAAAGTCGGCACGGTCGAGGAACTGATTCATGAGTTGGCGTCGACGGTCGATGTCCACGTGGCCGACAGTTTTGAAGTCTTGCCGATCATCCGCGGATTCGAGTCGATTGATCACGCCGATGTTGTCGATGAACGGACGATTCGGGTCTCAATGAATCTGGAAGAAACGGCTCGCTTGAATCGCTACTTGCTCGATCGAGGCGTCGACGTGTTCGGTCTCGAACGACGCGTCCAGACGCTAGAAGAATTGTTTATTTCATTGACCGGGGGTGACCATATTGTCTAATCCGTCAATCCTTGGCCTCATTCGGAACGAAGTCTTAAAGATTCATAAGAAACGTCGGCTTCTCGTCGTGTCGACCATTCTCATCGTGCTCGTCTCGATGTTCACGTATGCCAACTACCGGCAGATCGAGAAACAACGGGAAGAACAAGGAACGATTGACTGGCGTGTCGATTTACAGCAAGAGATCGTTGATACGCAAAACCGGCTCGCCTCGGCGAACGTTCAGGATGAGTTCCGTCAAATTTTGGAGTTCCAGGTCCAACAGAATCAATATTACTTAGATAATGATATTAACCCGAACTATCCTGGGGCGCCGACGTTCATGCGTGTCTTCTTCTCGCAAGGAACGACGCTCGTGCTCCCACTCTTCATCATCGTCCTGATGGCCGATATCGTCAGCGGTGAGCATAATGATGGCACAATCAAGACGCTGTTGTCCCGTCCGGTCCGGCGCTTTAAGATTTTGCTTGCTAAATGGATGACGACGCTGCTGTATACGTCGATTCTTATCTTCATCACGGCACTCGTCAGTTATGTCATCTCTGGCATCGTGCTCGGTTGGGACGGATGGACCGCGCCGATTTTGACTGGGTTCCAAGCCTCGGCGACCGGGACGTTCTCGACCGACTTCGTCCATATGCTGCCGATGTGGCAATATTTGCTCATGTCGGTCGGCCTATCCTGGTTCGTCGTCGCGGCCGTCGGGACGATCGCACTCATGATCTCGGTCATCGTCAAAAATACGGCGACTGGGATTGGGATCATGATGGCGGTCCTGATTTCAGGACCGCTCCTCACGTCGCTCGGGTCGAATTGGGACAGCTCGAAATATTTGGTGAACGTCAACTTCGGTCTTCATACCTATCTCGAGGGGCAAGCCCCACCGATCGAGGGGATGACATTACCGTTCTCGCTCATCGTCATATTCTTCTGGTCGCTAGCGGCTCTCGCTTATGCGTTCTACCATTTCACACAAAAAGATGTTTATTGATGACTGGCGTCACCTTCCACGGTGACGCTTTTTTTGTTACGGCTGATACGACTAGAGAAAATGATGGGTTAGTCCAAATGTCTTAATAATTTGAATTGTCAAAATAATTAAAAAGTTGGATACATTAAATGTGGGAAACTATGTAAAGTAGGAGACACCACATAAGGAGGGAAACACACATGAAAAAAGTTTTATCTACATCACTCATCGCAGGCGTCTTGCTTGTGCCGCAACTTGTCGGCGCGGCGGAGCTCAAGTCAGGTACGTTGACGAAACCATCGAACGAGGCGCCGACGACAATCGTCAAAGAGTATGCGAAAGCGAAAGGCGAATTCAAAACGCTCGAATCGAAGCGTGACAAAGTCGGACAAGTCGTCAAATTACAACAGACGGTTGACGGTGTACCGGTCTTCGGTGGAATCGTCGTCGGTGTCGTCGATAATGATGGCCAATTGAAAACGGTCGTCGATGATACGAAACAACTCAAAGGATTACATAAGTCAATCAAGCTGAATGAACAAAAAGCGGTCGCTCGTTATAAAGAGCTTGTCGGCCACAAAGGCGCATACGAGCTTGAGCCGGCAGCGGAACTCGTCGTCTATCCGAACGGGGAAGAGGCGGTCTATGCGTATGAAGTGACCGGGACGATTCTTGATGCGGATGAGCCGTCACGTTGGACGTACTTCATCGATGCGGCAAGCGGGAAAGTATTGAACAAGTACAACCAATTGGCACACGCCAAACCGACGAACGGTGTCACGGGTACGACGTATACCGGCACGGGAATCGACGTCCTTGGCCAGAGCCAAACGTTCAAGACGACGAAGAGCGGTTCATATTACTATCTCCAGGACTCGACACGCGGCAAAGGCATCTATACGTATGACGCCGGTAACCGGACGCGCCTTCCTGGATCGCTTTGGGCCGATGTCGATAACGTCTTGAACACGACGTACGACCGGGCCGCGGTCAGCGCCCACGTCAACGCGACGAAGACGTATGACTTCTTCAAGAACACGTACGGTCGTAACAGCTATGACAACAACGGTGCGGCCCTCAACTCGACGGTCCACTATAGCCGCAGCTACAACAACGCGTTCTGGGATGGCAGCAAGATGGTGTACGGTGACGGGGACGGCCAAACGTTCACATACCTCTCGGGCGCCCTTGACGTCGTCGCTCACGAATTGTCACACGCGGTCACAGAGTACACGGCCGGTTTGATCTATCAGAACGAATCAGGAGCCATCAACGAGGCGATCTCTGATATCTTCGGTACGGTCGCGGAGTACAGCGTCGGCTCGAACTTCGACTGGTTGGTCGGGGAAGACATCTATACGCCGGGTATTGCCGGGGACGGTCTCCGTTCGATGTCGAACCCAGCGGCCAACGGTGACCCGGACCACTACTCGGTCCGCTACACAGGGACGCAAGACAACGGTGGCGTCCATATCAACTCAGGTATCGTCAACAAGGCGGCCTACTTGTTCGCGAGCGGGGGCTCACACTACGGCGTATCGGTTCAAGGCATCGGCGTCAAGCAAATGGGCGATGTCTACTACCGCGCGCTCACTGTCTACTTGACACCGACATCGAACTTCTCGAGCCTACGTCAAGCAGTCGTACAGTCAGCCAAAGACTTGTACGGTCCAACGAGTACACAAGCGGTCGCGGCAGCGAAATCGTTCGACGCGGTCGGAATCTACTAAGCCGAGTCCATTCAAACATCCTTTCCGTTTCGGCGGAAAGGATTTTTTTGTCGCTACTTTTTGAAAGAATAGGGTAAATACGGATTGTACGTAAAAATTGTCGCAATCAAGGAGGACATATGGACATTCAATCATTTCGCATTGACCATAAAAACGGGATTCGTCTGAACGATTACCCAACCACGATCAAGGACCGCCCATTGGACGAGACGTTGCAAAACAAGCTGATTCCGGAGAGTGTCGAAAAATTGAAAGAGTTGCATTGGAAACTATATGCCGAAGCCAAAAAGGGTGTCGTCGTCGTCTTACAGGCGCTCGATGCGGGTGGTAAAGATGAGGCGATCAGTTACATTTTCTCGAATTTGAACGCGCAAGGGTTAAAGACGAATGCGTTCCAAAAACCATCGGATACAGAGAAGAAACATGACTATCTCTGGCGGATGCATGACCTCATGCCGGAACGCGGTCAGGTCGGCATCTTGAACCGTTCCCATTACGAGGAAGTGATTGCCCCGCGCGTCCATGATCTGCTCGGAGAAGAGGTCATCCCGGACGATGAGGACAAAGAGTCGGTATGGAAAGTCCGCTATCGTCAAATCAACGATTTCGAGCAATATTTGAACGAGAACGGATTCGCGGTCATCAAGTTCTTTTTCAATGTATCGAAAGAAGTGCAACGAGACCGTCTCCTCGAACGACTAAAAGACCCGAGCAAGAATTGGGAGTTCTCGTTCAGTGATGTCGAGGAACGAAAGCATTGGGACGATTATCAAGCTATTTTTGAGGATATGTTGTCGAACACAGCAACAGAACTTTCCCCGTGGTATGTACTGCCGGCAGATGATGACTGGTACGCACGTTATATCGTCTCGACGGTCATGATTGATGTTCTTGAAGACATCGATCCACAATTCCCGACGTTTACAGAAGACGAACAGGAACGAATCGATGAAGCGATTCAAACGCTCGAAAACGAGTGACGTTTGTCGAGTCCGTGAACGTCCATTTCTCCACTTGCACTGAAAGCGAATTCAAGTTACAGTGGACGTAGATAAAATTAGACGTCAGACATCTGTATGAAGGAGCAATGAGTGTGGGGAATATAAGTTTATTATTTGGAGGCGTAGCACTGTTCATCAACAGCCTCGTTTTGTTTGGAAAAGTGGACGTTAAGAGTGCGGGTGTGTTTAGTCTGTTCACTGGACTATTGCAGACGTTCATCGCGACGTGGCTCGTCATCGGGGCGAGTTCGGCGGAGATGTTTGGATATGCGAGCATCTACTTGTTCGCGTTCACATATTTGTACGTCGGTGTGACGTTCCTATTCGATTTGGACGGTCGGGGCGTCGGATGGTTCTCGCTCTTCGTATCGATTTCGGCCGTCTTCTATGCGGTGATCGCATTCACGACGGGCGATGTGATGGGAGCAGTCACGTGGTTGTTTTGGTCGCTCTTGTGGGGACTGTTCTTCATGGGGATGGGCCTAGGGTGGCAGATTGACGGCTTGACGGCCCGGGTCGCCTTCGTGCTCGCTTGGTTGACCTTGATTATTCCGGCGCTGTTCGGTCTCGCAAATTTGATGACGCCGCTCTATGGCGTTATGTGGTGGGCCGCGGGCGGCACCGCGATTCTTTATTTTGGATTGACGATGTGGCGCCAACGCCGTTTAGTAGAAGTGACACAATGAACGATGCTCCTTTGAGAGCGTCGTTTTTTTTGCGCATTCATTTGTGTCTAAAATGTGAAAAGCGGGAATGACATACGTAAAGGAGGCGACCTCGGATGAGTGACGGCCTAATTTTACTGATGGGACTATTATTATGCGGATGGATGCTGTTTGCGGTCGTGTTTGATGATACAATAAAAAGAAGAATTTAACGGGCCGTTTCCTTTAAGGGACGGTCTTTCGTTTGAGGAGTGACAAGGATGGAAAAGACACCAGTCATCGTCCTCGTCGGACCGACGGCTGTCGGGAAGACGACGACAGGGATTGAGCTCGCCAAAGCGTTCAACGGTGAAATCGTATCGGGCGACTCGGTCCAAGTGTACCGCGGGATGGATATCGGTTCGGCAAAAGTGACGGTCGAGGAGGCGGAAGGGGTTCCGCATCATTTGATTGATATATGCGACCCGGACGAGGCGATGAGCGTCGCCACTTTCCAAAAGTTGGCCCGGGCGGCGATCGATGATATTTATGCGCGCGGAAAATTGCCGATTCTGGTCGGCGGGACAGGTCTCTACATCCGTGCGATTCTATATGACTATGAGTTCACAGAACGACCGGTCAATCACGAATTGCGTGAAGCGCTCGAGTTAGAAGCTGAAACGGGTGGACCTGAGGCGCTGCATGCGCGTCTGCAATCGCTCGATCCAAAACGGGCCGAGAGCATTCATCCGAATAACGTCCGCCGCGTCATCCGGGCCCTTGAAGTCGCGCTCCAAGGCGACGCCCAGGCGATGGACAGCCTCCCGTCGGAACATTACGCCTATAAACTGTTCGTCTTGCATGCGGACCGGGACGTGCTCTACTCGCGCATCAACCATCGT
Organism: Exiguobacterium sp. s149; assembly: GCF_018618395.1. Classification (NCBI taxonomy): domain Bacteria; kingdom Bacillati; phylum Bacillota; class Bacilli; order Caryophanales; genus Exiguobacterium; species Exiguobacterium sp. s149. The sequence goes on along the minus strand of NZ_JACSLZ010000005.1, from coordinate 160,777 downwards.
GTCGACTTGATGCTCGAAGCGGGCCTCATCGAGGAAGTCGAGCGCTTGCTCGCGGCTGGTTACCGGGACACTCAAGCGATGCGCGCCATCGGTTACAAGGAAGTCGTTCCGTATCTTGATGGATTGATGACCCGAGAACAGATGAGCGAGACGCTCAAACAGCACACGCGCAAGTTCGCAAAACGTCAATTGACATGGTTCCGTCATCAATTTAATGGGATTTGGGTCGATATGGGACGAAAATCATTTGAACTATCGTATCAAAATATTTATGATGAAGTTGAGGAGTTTTTTCGAAAATTCCGATTATTTCAAAGAGACATAGACTAGGGGGAATGCAACATGAAGGCTAGCTATAACATTCAAGATCATTTTTTGAATCAGTTACGTAAAGAAATGGTGCCGACGACCGTGTTTTTAGTCAGCGGGTTTCAAATTCGGGGAGTCATCAAATCGTTTGACAACTTCACGGTCATCGTCGAATCGGAAGGGCGCCAACAGTTGATTTATAAGCATGCGATTTCAACGTTCTCACCAGCACGGAACGTCACATTGTTCGAACCGGAAGCGGTCGAAGTGACAGAAGGATAATTGAAGGCATAAAGAAAGAGCGGCCCGGGGACCGCTCTTTCTTTATGCCGTTTTGACGTTCGGATTGAAATCGATGGCCTCGAGCACACGATGGACGGCACAACCGCCGAGAAGTGAGTCGAGTTGGTCACAAAGCTGACTTGGTGCCGAGCGGTATAAGTGTGTATACGTCCGCTTCCATGACCGTTCGGCCGACTGGATGCGCACGAGCAGGTCGGCATGACCGAGTTCTTTCAGTTTCTCGATATTCATCCGGTTCGTCCGAGCGAATGCCGATAAGACGACGGCTTTGGCGAGCGGTGTTTGAATCGGATAACCGGCGACGACGAGGACGGACATTGCGCCTTTCATCTCATGCTCGATGACCGAGTCGACGAGTTGGTCCGGCGTATATGGATTCCCCGCATGTCCCGAGACCGCCGCCACGAGTTCGTGATGTGAGACCGGGCAAGCCGATGCCTGTAAAATGCTATCAATTGTTGAGTGCGTTGTTGCGTAACGTGTCGCTTCCCCTGTTGCGATCAACCGTTCATACGTATCTACCAATGAAATCATGTGAGTTCCCCCTTTATCTGGCTGTCTTAATCGTATCAATTCTAGTAAGCGCTTTCAATATAATTTAGGAATCTTCATGACCTATAACGAAAGTATGTTCGCCTAGAAGTGGAAAACACGATACAATGGGCAAAGAGAAGAAGGAGGGCATTGTATATGAACTATTACCAACAGATTGATCCGATCACTGGGAGCGGCTTCGACCGGACGCGGTTCCAACTCCCGACCGTCGAAAAAGCGTCGACGCGATTGACTGACCTTACGGACGGGACACCGGTCCAGACGAAAGCGCTCGTCAGTACAGTCGAAGTGAGAGAAGGCAAATCGGGTGCCAAATGGCTGCAACTGAATTTGACGACATCGAGCGGACTCATCCGTGCCAAGCAATGGTTGCGTGGCAATGAAGAGCAGTTGTTACCGATTTACGAGTCTGGTGTGATCGAGCTTGAAGGGAAAATCGACGTCTATCCGAAACCGGACGGCGCCAAGTCGATCACAATCGACCGGGCCAAACCGATTGCCCGGGACGAGGCAGTCTCATTGTTGCCAGGTCTTCCTGGAGACGAGACGATGGAACAATACGCCGATGAGCTGTTCGCGATTCTGTCGACGCTCTCGCCTGACTATCAAGCGATTGCGATGTCGCTACTCGACCGCTATTGGGACGATTTCGTACTCGCACCGGCTGCACTGTATCATCATCATAACTATGTCGGCGGCCTCTTGAAGCATACGGTCTGTATGCTTCGACTCGGTTATCGCATCCAAGAACAGGACGACCATTTGGCGATGGCGTTCCGGGTCATCAAAGAAGCCGAGCAGTTGCACAAAGTAGACGTATGGAATACGATGAACGGTGTAAAAGTTGAACAGGCGTTCCGGGGCACGTTCGAGTCGCTTTACGCGGCCTGCGAGGCCATCGCGGAATTGAAGGAGCCGCTCCGTTGGGACGAACTCGCGCTCGGGATTTTATTCCATGATATCGGCAAGTTGTTCGAGTACAGTCACTTGCTGTCGTCCCCGAAACGGTTCGAGCAACTGTTCTCGGTCAACGGTACGAGTGAGACGACCGGCATCTCGATCAATCCGATGGGAAGCTTCATCGGACATATGCCATACGGCGGACTGTTGTTCGAGAAGAGTCAACAGGCCGCAAGTGTCACGTTGTCGCTCGACGCCCATCATCGGATTTGGCATATGATTTTATCCCACCACGGCAAGCGCGAGTGGGGATCGAGCGTGTTACCGGTCACGACAGAAGCGTGGATGCTACATTTGATCGACTTGCTGGATGCGCGCTATGAGAAATGGGCGCGGGTCCACGAAAATTTATAAGGTGAGGTGCAGTACATGATTCCCGTGCAATTGGTGACCGGTTTTTTAGGCGCCGGAAAAACGACATATATGAATCGCTTGCTAGAAGCAACGGACGAGCGGCTGCTCGTCATCGTCAACGAGCTCGGGTCGGTGAATATCGACGAACAGTTAATTGTCAAGATGGACCAAGAGCAGATCGAGCTGTCGAACGGTTGCATCTGTTGCTCGATTCAAAGCGATTTAAGCAAGACGTTCTATCAGCTCGCATCGAAAAACACGTTCGACCGCATCGTCATCGAGACGACCGGTGTGGCCGACCCGGCGCCGATCATTCAGACGATTTATTATGATGACTACTTGCGCACGCGCTTCAAGTTGACGGCGATTTTGACAGTCGTCGATGCCAGTCAATTGGACCGTGAGCTATTTATTGAAGGAATTCATCAAATCGCCTATGCGGACGTTATCTTATTGAATAAAGTCGACCTCGTCGATGCGGATGCGCTCGAACAGGCGCATGAGCGGATTAATGCGCTGAATCCGACCGTTCGAGTCATCGAGACGGTTCAGACGGTCGGCGACTATGACTTGACGGAGAATACGTTCCAGCTCTCACGAGTCGACGAACAGCTCCTCGGCCAACTGACGGCAGGACACTCCTCGGTCTCATCACTTCGGGCCATCACGCTCACGACGGACGTGCCGCTCAAACGGGAACGCGTCACTCAATACGTCCGAGAAGTGCTCATGCACTATGAAGATGATGTCTATCGCTTGAAGGCGATTGTTCGTTTAGACGGAGAAACATCAAAATTCGTCGTCCAAGCGACGAATCAACTGATGGGGGCGACGTTCGCGAACGAACCGAGCGACGACTCACGTTCCGTCTTCGTCTGGATTGGAAAAAATCTTGACCGGGACGCGCTCACGCGCGGATTACAAGCTTGTGAGGTGAATGCATGATGAAATTGATGTTGGTCGATGGGTTTAACCTCTTGTCGCGATATTATTTTGCCACAGAGCGTCGTCGGGCTCTCGACCCCGATGTGACGTTGAAGGGACTGCTTCGAAAAGTTGACGGGTGGACGAACGACTTCACGCATATCGCTTTCTTTTGGGACGGACCACGCGAGACGACGCACCGTTACGCCCTGTTTCCGGACTATAAAGCGACTCGCACCGGCTTGCCGGAACCGTTGTTCCACGATTACGTCAAGTTGCGGGCAGCGTTGACCGAGCGCGGGATTTTTCAGTCTGAGCTCGCCGGGTACGAGGCTGATGACTTGATTGGGGCCGTCGCAACCGCATTCCCGGGCGAATCGTATATGTATTCGTCAGACCGCGATTTGCATCAGTTGCTTTCCCCGAACGTGTTTCAAATCGTTCCGAAAAAAGGGGAAGAGATGATGATGAATCGGGAAGTGTTCGTTGCGACATACGGCGTCCGACCAGAGCAGTTCGTCGATGTGAAGGCGCTCCAAGGCGACGCCTCAGATAATATTCCCGGTGTCCGCGGCATCGGACCGAAGACAGCGACCATCCTCGTCCAGTCGTATGACACGGTCGAAACGCTATACGACATCGTGAGACAAGAAGCGCTTCAAGAGGCGCATCAGAAGTTTGCGAAGAAACTTGATGGGCAAGAAGAAGTGGCGCTCTTGTCGAAACGTCTCTCGCTCATCGATATTCATGCACCGATTGAGACCGATTGGGAGGCGTATCGCTTTGGTTCACATTTATTTTGATGCGGCGACGAACCAAGAGGCTGGTGAGAACGGTATTGGCGTCTGGATCAAGAAGACCGACGGCACGGTGTCCACGTACATTGCCCAACGCGTCGGGTTAACGAGCGTTCAGGCGGAGCTCGCCGCGCTCGCGTTCGCCCTCGAACAAGCGCACGAACTGACGGGCGAATCGACGTTCATGTTCTATTCAGACGCCGAGACGGTCGTACGGGCGCTCGAACAGCGCTTCCTCAAAGACCAATCGATGCGTCCGTTGTTCGTCAAGGCGCTGACGCTTTATGACGAATTGCCGAATAAATTCATCAAATGGATTCCTCGAGCGGAGAACCGGGCCCATGACGTGGCTAAACGGGCATTGATGACAGGCTAAAAGTCGGGCGTGGGCCCGACTTTTTGTCAATTGCGGGGGAATGATTTCTTTTTTGCAAAAGTTTCGCTAAAATGAAAGCGTAGTCAAAAAAAGAGGGGGAATTTTCATGGAATATCGGATCGAACGGGACACGATGGGGGAAATCAACGTTCCGGCTTCAGCCAAATGGGGAGCCCAAACACAGCGCAGTCTAGAGAACTTTAAAATCGGGACTGAAAAAATGCCGCTTGAGGTCGTGCATGCCTTCGCGATTTTGAAGAAAGGTGCCGCACTTGCCAACGCCGAGCTCGGTGTGTTGGAGCAAGCGAAAGCCGACGTCATCGCCGAAGTCGCAGATGAAATCGTCGCTGGGCAACATGACGCCGAGTTTCCACTCGTCGTCTGGCAGACGGGTTCAGGGACACAGTCGAACATGAACGTCAACGAAGTCATCGCCCACTTGGCGAACGATAAGTTGAAGGCGCGCGGTCAGACGCTTACTATCCATCCAAATGACGACGTCAACAAGTCGCAAAGCTCGAACGACACGTATCCGACGGCGATGCACATTGCGGCCATCCTAGCAGTCGAGGATCATGTGTTGCCGTCAATCGAGGCGCTCCACGCGACGCTCGCGAAGAAAGCCGAGTCATTCATGGACATCGTCAAGATTGGTCGGACGCACTTGCAAGACGCGACGCCGGTCACGCTCGGTCAAGAGATTAGCGGTTGGGTCCGTATGCTCGAGCTGTCGAAACAGATGATTGAGCGTACGCTTGAACCGTTGACAGAGCTCGCTCTCGGCGGGACGGCAGTTGGGACGGGCATCAACGCCCATCCGCAGTTCGGCGAAGTCGTGGCCGAGAAAATCTCGCAAGAGACCGGAAAACAGTTCATCACGGCCGTCAACAAGTTCCATGCGCTCACGAGCCACGATCAGCTCGTATTCACCCATGGTGCCTTGAAAGCACTCGCCATGGACGCGATGAAGATCGCCAACGACGTCCGTTGGCTCGCTTCTGGTCCGCGTGCCGGTATCGGCGAGATTTTGATTCCGGAAAACGAACCGGGCAGCTCGATCATGCCAGGAAAAGTCAACCCGACGCAGAGCGAGGCGTTGACGATGGTCGCGGCTCAAGTGCTCGGCAATGATGCGACCATCGGATTCGGGGCGAGCCAAGGAAACTTCGAGTTAAACGTGTTCAAGCCTGTCATCATGTACAACTTCCTCCAGACGTGCCGCTTGTTGACGGACAGTCTACATTCGTTCGACGTGCATTGCGCCGTCGGCATCGAACCGGATTTGGACGTCATCGCTCACAACGTGGAACGGTCGCTCATGCTCGTGACGGCACTCAACCCGCATATCGGTTACGAGAACGCAGCCAAAATCGCGAAACTCGCCCATAAAAATGGGACGTCGTTGAAGGAAGCGGCGCTCGAGACCGGACTATTGACGGAAGAGCAGTTCGATCAATGGATTCGTCCGGAAGAGATGACGTCTCCTAACTTAAAAGTTGGTAAATAAGGGAAGGGCGGTCCATGACCGCTCTTTTCTGCTGTCTTATGGGTCTTAAGAACCATCTTACTGTCAAACAATAGGAAAAAAATAAGTAAATAGTTGTATTTTCGTGGATGAAGTCGCATAATCATAGTCAGAAGCGAATATCGGGAGAACGAAACTGGGGGGTCGGGAATGAAGCAGCAACTCACAGATCGTATACATAAGATTTTGGCGCAAATCACGAGCGCGAGACAGATTCAAACAACAGACATCGAGTTTTTATTGGATTGGATGAAACAAGAAGTGAAACAGAGACGGTTCATGCACTTGCTTGAAATCTTCAGTCGTGTCGAATCTGACGTGCGTGAGTTGCCGGCCGTCCTGACGCAAGCAGAAGCGATGGCATTGATTACCCCGGTGAAACGATATATCCATACGATCCTGGGCATCGAGCAAGAAGACGAGGACCTCGTCTTGATTTTGTCGAACAACTTTGCGACGTTCAGCCGCTATAAGCCGCGGGTGGAAAAGCTCGGGGCACGTCCTGTCTTTTTACAGACGTTAGAAGAAGCCGGTGAATACGATTATGAGGACGTGCCGAAGGCGATCATCATGGATGTCGAACTGTGGGCCCGTTTCCCGGAACGGGCGATCCAATCGTTCGTCAGCAAGATGAAGAAGCTGTACGTCCCGCTCATCGTGATCGGAACGAATGAACATTATCGGCTCGCCGCCTACTCGTATGGGTTCGAAGATTATTGGGAAGAGTGGATTCCGATGGAAGAGCGGCTCGTGCGGCTTGGACATCATATCGAGAAGGCACGGCTCGTTTCGAACGCGCTGCTCGTCGACGAATTGACAGGCGCCTTCAACCGTAAATATTTGAAAGCGACGTTCAGTCGCTTTATGTCCCGCCTAGAGCGGTCCGGTGAAAGCTTCACCCTCGCGCTGCTCGACATCGATCATTTCAAGCAGTTGAACGATACGTTCGGTCATGCGTATGGGGACGAGGTGTTGCATCGCGTCGCCGAGGAGATTCGTTTGGCGATTCGCTCGAGTGACGAGTTGATTCGTTACGGCGGGGAAGAGTTCCTCATCATCTTGAACGTGTCCGAGCGCCACGTCGTCGATGCGGTGCTCGAACGGGTCCGCAGCCGCATTGAGGAGATGACGTTCACATACGAACATCACGTGACGGTGTCCATCGGCTATGCGCGCGTCTGTCAGACCGGAATGACGCTCGGTGAATGGTGTGCGTACGCCGATGAGGCGCTCTATAAAGCGAAACGTGACGGGCGCAATCGAATCATCCGTTATTCGACGGCGGTCCGGGAGGAGAAGCGGCTCGCTTACGTGACGATGAGCCCGGAGAAGTACGCCATGCTCGCCGAACAGTTGCCGAAACAACATCGACGTTACGAGGTCGTCTATCGGCCTTACGACCGTTACGCCTGTAACGATCATATGGAGATGTTCATCTTAGACGAATCGAGTACGACGGAGACGAGAGGGACGCTTTCGGCCGTCAAAGAACAACGTGGCAAGTACAGTCATGTGTTAGCGTTGTCGAAACGGACGGCACTCGAGCTCGGTTCGCTATACGACGATTTGGCCGAACAGGATCATCATGATGTCATCACTGAAAAAATCGAGAAGTGGCTCGAAAAATTGCCCGACTAAAAAAGGGACGTCGACTCAGTCGATGTCCCTTTTGTCATATTGACGGAAAGTGAAGCTATAGGCATGTCGCTCGTCGACCGGATGGAACTGTTCGTCCGACACGGTGAGTCCGTCCGGCAGCGGTGGATAATACGTGTCCGCCTCGAACGTGCCATCGACCTCGGTGACATAGAACCGGTCCGTCATCGAAAGCGTCTGCTCATAAAGCGTGGCGCCGCCGATGATGTAAAGGTCTGTCGTCTCATTTTTGAGCGAATCGAGGTCGTACCAGACATCGACACCTTCAGCTGAAAACGATCGGTCGGACGTGACGACGATATTGCGGCGGTTCGGTAACGGACGACCGATTGATTCGAACGTCTTTCGACCCATGACGACCGTTTGGCCCGTCGTGATGGCCTTGAATTGTTTCAAGTCATCGGGCAGGCGCCACAACAAGGCGTTATCTTTCCCGATTTCCCGATTTCTCCCGATGGCGACGACGTGGACGATCATACGCTGACCGCTCCCTTGATATGCGGGTGCGGGTCATAGTCGACAATCTCGAAGTCCTCGAAGCGGAAGTCCTCGATTGACGTCACGTCACGCAAGATGTTCAATGTCGGGAGTGGGCGTGGCTCACGCGTCAATTGAAGGTTCACTTGTTCAAGGTGGTTATGGTAAATGTGGGCGTCGCCGAGCGTATGGACGAAGTCCCCGACCTCAAGGCCGGTCACATGGGCAACCATGTGCGTGAGCAAGGCGTATGACGCGATATTGAACGGGACGCCGAGGAACGTATCGGCGCTACGTTGATAGAGCTGACACGATAGTTTGCCGTCCGCGACGTAAAATTGGAACAACAGGTGGCACGGTGGGAGCGCCATGTCCTCGAGTTGCCCAGGGTTCCATGCCGAGACGATGAGACGGCGCGAGTCCGGATTCGTCTTAATCTGCTCGATCACTTGTGCGAGCTGGTCGACACTTGTGCCATCTGGTTTTGGGAAGGAGCGCCACTGCGCCCCATAAACCGGACCGAGATTGCCGTCCTCGTCTGCCCATTCGTTCCAAATACGGACACCGTTATCTTGAAGATACTTGACGTTCGTATCACCGGTGATGAACCAGAGCAGTTCATGGATGATTGAGCGGGTATGTAGTTTTTTCGTCGTGACCAGGGGGAATCCCTCCTGAAGATTGAACCGCATCTGGTAGCCGAACACGCTCGTCGTCCCGGTCCCGGTCCGGTCCTCTTTGACGACACCGTACTCAAGAATATGGGTGCATAAATCATGATATTGCTTCATGTGGAAAGTCCCCTTTCTCGTTCAAATTCACAAAAAGTCGCACTCATTATAACACAATATATGGACTTCAGAACGTTTCGCTTTCCATATACAGATTTACTCTCGTACACATCTCGAGGATGCATAATCAGTCCCTTCTAGAGCGGGGGTGAAAAATTAGTGGCAAAGGACTTGGTCTCAGGTAGCTTCGTCATGTTTCGATTCGAGTACAAATAGACGTCACCGAAGATATCGAATTGATCGCCTTGAACACGAAGCGCACAATCTTTGTTCGACAAATAGATTGGTATTTCTTCAGAGAACGAGGCTAGCTCTTGCTTGACGACGTGCATGTGTTGTTCGAGATTGAAGTGGGAGAGCATCGAAAAATCGTTGAGGGCCACGCCTTGAAAAATAGTTGAGGTTGTTACGTTATAACCCATATTTGGCGAGCATAACCAAGACGAAGACATATTGATGGCGCCAGCACTAGCACCTAAGACGATAGCGTCGCTTTGTTGAATCGATTGGATTAGGTCATATTCATGAATAAACTGATTTTGCTTGATGGTGTCCCCACCTAATAAGAAAATCATCGAAGCTGCGTCGAGAAGATGTTTCGCATTAGTGCGATCCATTTCATAATTGATTACGTGAGAATCGTTGAACAAGATGCCAGCCTCCTGTAGCCACGATTGCTCGATAACACCATTAACCGCAGTTGAGGCAGGATCTGAGCTAATCATTACAAGGGACTGCCGATCTGTCACGTCTCGTGACAAGGCATTTGCCAAATAAGTTGGGAAAAAATCATTGAACCATCCAAGATAATAGCACGTCTTCATTGTAAACCTCCTTCGTGTAAGAGTTCTTTCAATAAATTGATATAGAAGCCACCTCATTGTAACCGAACTAGTTGAATTTTTTTCCATAAACAATATGTGATTGCTTATAATGAAGAAGACAAGCGAGTCTAGCTCGTCATGTTTATTGAAATACTTTTAAAAGGAGGATCATCTTGAAACAGCACTCATTACTTTTTGCATTATCTTTATGCTTACTGAGTCTTGGCCTAATCGGAAATGTTGTTTTTGAAACGATGGGTTTTTTCTCAAATCCAACCGTTCAGGTGATCAGTATCCCAATCGCATCCGCCGAAGGGTATTTCATCCATGGATTCCTAATCCTCGCCATCACTGTTCTTGGGCTATTTTTGCTTCCTTTTTCGTTGAATCGAAATAAAGCAAAGACCACTGCCGTATTTCTGTTGGCGGTCATTCTAATTCCTCAGCTTGTATGATGAAAAACCAATTTCAGAGATCAGATGACTCTTTCATCTGGTTTTATTTTATTGAAACGGTGAATTCCTCTAGTAACAACATCACGTCTTAAGAGGAGGGATACGATGAAAGCAGTAATTTGTACCGCATATGGACCACCGGACGTATTGCAGCTTCAAGAAGTCGACAAACCGGTGCCAAAATCGGATGAGTTATTGATTCAAGTTTACACCACAGCCGTTCATTCCGGGGACCGTCGGCTACGGTCACTCGATGTACCGGCTCTAGGTAAGCTTCCGATGCGAATCGTCGTCGGTTTCAAGGCACCGCGTCAACCGATTCTGGGTGTCGTCTTGGCAGGCGAGGTCGTCGAGACGGGCAGCCGCATCGAGCACTTCAAGGTCGGCGACCGTGTCTATGCGCTGACCGGGATGCGGTTCGGTGGCTATGCCGAATATGCGTGTGTCAAAGCGAGTAAATGTGTCGAGCGCATGCCGAACAACGCTAGTTTTGTCGAAGCAGCCAGCTTGCCGTTTGGCGGGACGACGACTCTTCACTTTTTGCGAAAAGTGAACATCGAACAAGCGAAGACCGTATTAATTTACGGGGCCTCCGGAGCAGTTGGTTCGATGGCCGTTCAAATCGCGAAATATTACGGGGCTCACGTAACGGCAGTTTGTCGGGAGCGAAACTTCGAACTGGTGAGAAGTCTCGGCGCGGACGTCGTGGTCGACTACACGAAGCCTAACTACGACGAGAAACTGACCACATACGACGCTGTGTTCGATGCGGCTGGAAACATCGATAAGCGGTTGGCACGGAAACATGTTGCCGAACACGGGAAATTCAGTTCTGTCGCCGGGCAAGGACCTGCGAGTGAACGGAAAGAGGATTTGGCTTTCTTGAACGAGCTATTCGAAGCCGGTCGGTTAAAGGCCGTCATCGATTCGGTTTACCCGCTCGAGGACATCGTCGCGGTGCATCGATACGTCGATGCTGGAGGAAAGGCTGGCAATGTGATTGTGACCGTGACATAAACGAATTGATGGGAGGCACGTACTTGGTGGACAGTCACTGTTTTCGCCACGTAGCTTATGGGGTATACTTGTGAAAGACAAATAAAGGGAGGGATTCGATGCAATTACAAGGTAAAAACGTCCTGCAAATCGTCAGCGACGACTTCGAAGATTTAGAATTATGGTATCCGGTCCATCGGTTACGCGAGGAAGGCGCAAACGTCATCCTGGCCGGTGAAAAGGCGGATCATGCTTATATCGGCAAATACGGCGTTCCGGCCAAATCGGACATTGCGTTCGATGACGTCGACATCTCATCGTACGACGCTATCCTCGTCCCGGGTGGCTGGTCACCAGACTTGTTGCGCCGATTCGATTCGGTGAAAGGCTTCGTCCGCTTTATGCATGACGAGAAGCGGCCAATCGGTCAAATCTGTCACGCGGGCTGGGTGTTGATTTCAGCCAAAATTCTCGATGGTGTCAACGTCACGAGCACACCGGGCATTAAAGATGATATGGAAAACGCCGGTGCGATTTGGCATGATGAGCCGGTCGTCGTCGATGGCCATATCGTCTCGAGCCGCCGTCCACCTGACCTGCCTGACTATATGCGGGAATTCATCAAAGTCATGGCCAAACACTGAAAATAGAATAAAGGGGTTAACGACAGTTGAGACTTAAATCGAATCCAGTTCTCCGTAAATCGATGGAGACAACAGCTTATAGCACCACGCCGATGACGAAAGCCGGAACGTGGTCGAAAGTGTTCACACTACTCTTGCTTGTCACGGCAGCCGCCGGGACGACGTGGATGCTCGTGCCGACAATCGGGGAGGCGTTGTTGTTCCCGCTCATGATCGGCTCACTCATCCTTGGTTTGGTGTTAGCACTCGTCATCACGTTCAAACCGAGAACGGCACCGGTCGTTGCGCCATTGTATGGTATCGTCGAAGGTGTGTTCGTCGGGTTGATTTCGTACTTCTTCGAAGCGATGCTTCCGGGCATCGTTGGCCGTGCCGTGTTGACGACGTTCATCGTCGCGTTCGCGATGTGGTTCGTCTACTCGACGGGTCTCGTCAAAGTGACGCAAAAGTTCCGTGCCGGCGTCACGGCCGCAATCTTTACGGTCATGTTGCTCTATCTCGTCCAAATCGGGATGAGTTTCTTCGGTTCAGGGCTCCCGTTCATGACGGGCTCATCACCGCTTGCGATCGGTGTGCAGTTTGTGATCGTCATCATCGCCTCGCTCGCGCTCGTACTCGATTTCGATTACATCGCGCGTCAAGTCGAGAGCCGGGCTCCGAAAGAGCTCGAATGGGTGGCAGCGTTCGGTTTGATTGTGACGCTCATCTGGCTCTACATTGAACTACTCGATTTACTCTATCGCCTCGCCATGCGCGACTGATCATCGGCCCTCGGGCCGGTGATTTTTTTAAGAAAGGATGTGAAGCCGTCATCGAACCGATGAGGGCGCTTAAGTCATGAAAAAAGTGATTGTGATTGGATCAGGAATCGTCGGCATCTCGACCGCGTATCATTTGGCGGGGAAAGCCGACGTCACCGTCATCGACCGGAAAGAAAAGGGCCGTGCGACCGACGCGGCAGCAGGAATCGTCTGCCCATGGATCGCCCAGCGTCGCAATAAGGCATGGTACGCGCTCGCCAAAGGCGGCGCTCACTACTATGCGACGGTCGTCGATGACTTGAAACGAGAAGGCGAGACCGAGACCGGCTATAAACGAGTCGGGACGCTCGCCTTGCATGAAGACAAGAAATTGAACGAGATGCAAGAACGGACGGCGCTGCGCCGGGAAGAAGCACCAGAAATCGGGGAGTTGACCCGGATGACAGCGGAAGAGGCGAGAGCGCTATTTCCACCGCTCTCGGACGAATATGACGCCCTCCTTGTCGAAGGCGGGGCTCGTGTCGATGGAGAGAAATTGCGAGCTGCCCTCGAACGGGTCGCCGTGAAGCGTGGCGTGACCTTGGTTGACGGTTCGGCCGTCCTCGTCGAAGCGGACGGCTATCATGTCGAGTGCGACGGTGTCCGCTTTGAGGCGGATGAGATCGTGCTCGCCTGTGGGGCGTGGTTGCCCGAGTTGATGGAGCCGATCGGCTATACGGCCCGTGTCGCCGGCGAAAAAGCGCAAATCGTGCACGTCCAGCTGCCGGACACGGATGCTTCCGACTGGCCGGTCGTCATGCCGCCGCGGCGCCGCTATTTGCTCGGATTTGAAGAAGGACGAATCGTCATCGGCTCGACGCATGAGCGTGACAAGGCGTTCGACGCACGGCCGACGGCAATCGGAATTCATGAAGTGCTCTCGAAAGGGCTAGAATCGGCTCCGGGACTCGCTGAGGCTGAACTGATTGAGACGCGGGTCGGCTTTCGCCCGGTCACCCCGAACTCGATTCCGATTCTCGGACGCGTACCGGGAGCGGAGCAGTTGCTCGTCGCGAACGGTCTCGGCTCGTCCGGCTTGACGGTCGGTCCGTTCATCGGGAAAGTGCTCGCAGACCTCGTTCTGACAGGAGATTGCGAGCTCGACCTGTCGCTTTATCCAATCAAGGAATCGGTGTTTAGAACGAATGATAAATAACAACGAAATATAAAAAGTCGCCTCCCCCTTGCTATACACAAAAGAAGGGGAAGGCGACTTTTTAGTTATTTCCGAATGATGCCGTGCAAGAAAAATCGGAAATAGTCTTGCATCGATTCGCTTATCGGTGACGTGAACAGGCCCGGGTCAGATAAAATCGCTTGTTGCACGAGTTGCACGTACCGTAAATACGAATCGGTCGACAGCTCCGGGTCGATGGCCCCGCACGTCTTCCCATATTCAATCAATTGCCGGAATGCGGCGTAGCCCCGCCCGGCCAACTGTTGCCATGAGGCGTCCGCTTGATTCATCGACTCGCTCGTTTCGAGGTCCAATCGTTGTCGAGCGGCACCGACGAGCTTGAGCATCTGTTCATGCAATATTACGGGGAGGCGAACTAAATGGTTCTCATCGCGGCACTGTTCAAACAAAACCGGAGCTGGATTTTTGGATACTCGCTCGGGACGAGTCTCTCTTTGTTCTTTTTGGCGGCGGTGTTCCCGTCCATCCAAGAGACGGGGCTGATTGAAGGCAAACTGGATTCGTTGCCACCTGAGCTACTCGATGTGTTCAAAATCGATCCGAATTTGGCGATCTACAACGTCATGAACTTGTTGGCCGGCAATTACTATGGGCTCATCTTTTACGTGTTGGCGATTCTGTTCGCACTCACATTCGCCTCACGGCTCATGGCCAAACCGGTGGACTCAGGCGAGGTCATGCTCTATTTGGCCGCACCGATTTCGCGTGGCGGTTACGTGACGGCCAGTCTGGTCGTACTCTTGATGGCGTCAGCCTTGCTCGTCGGACTGAACGGGCTCAGCCTGATGCTCGCCAACGTCTTGTTTGATTTACAGATTGACCTTGGCTTATTGTGGACGTTGCAGTTAAACGCGGGTCTGCTGCTGCTCGTGCTTGGGACGCTCGCTTATGTGCTCGCGAGCCTGTTCGACGACAGCTCACGGTCGTATATGGTCACGGGAGGCATATTCGCCCTCTTCTTGATGGCGAATGTGTTCTCAGGATTTAGTGACCAACTCGACTGGTTGAATGCGCTGTCGATATTCTCGTTGTTTGACGCCAACGCACAAATCCAAGGGGATTCCACGCTTCGTTCTTTCTTCTTGTTGGCGGGGATTCTCGTCGTCAGCGTGCTCCTATCTTATGGACGCTTCACACGAAAAGATTTGACGATTTAGTTTTTCGAAATAGAATGACGGGTATGATACAATCAGCTCGAACAGATTGGAAAGGGGAATGATTGTATGCAACTCGCAACGTTACGCAACGGTGTTAAAATTCCAATGATCGGCTTTGGGGTATGGCAAGTTGATAACGAGACGGAGGCGCCACAGGCCGTCGCCGAGGCACTCAAAGTCGGATATCGCCATATAGATACGGCAGCCGTCTATAAGAATGAAGAGGGTGTCGCCAAAGGGATTCAAACATCAGGCGTCGCTCGTGAAGATATCTTTTTGACGTCGAAGATTTGGAACGAAGACATTCGCCAGCGTCGGACGAAAGAGGCGTTTGACGAATCACTCGCTCGACTCGAGACTGACTATTTAGATCTCTGTCTGCTCCACTGGCCAGTCGACGGGTTCGTCGAGGCATGGAAAGATTTGATTGACCTCTATGAGGCCGGTAAAATCAAGGCGATTGGCGTGTCGAACTTCAAAGAGCATCATCTCGAGACGTTGAAACAGGAAGGCCTGATGACGCCGCTCATCAACCAAATCGAGCTCCATCCGCAACTCCCGCAACCGGATGTCGTCGAATATTGCCAAGACGAGGGCATCCAAGTCGAGGCATGGAGCCCGCTCATGCAAGGGAAGTTCCTCGATATCCCGGCCTTTGCCGAGATTGCTGAGAAACATGGGAAGACGCCGGCCCAAGTCGTGCTTCGCTGGCATTTGGACACGGGGAACGTCGCGCTTCCGAAATCGGTCACGCCGCACCGGATTCAAGAGAACTTCGATGTGTTCTACTTCGCGCTCGACGCGGACGATTTGGCGAAAATCGATGCCGTGGCGACCCATGACCGTCTCGGTCCAGATCCGGACGAGATCGACTTTTAAACAATTGATGCCTTTTGTCCATGAACTCAGATGGGCGATCCCGAATGCGGTGACACTGCCGCTTCTTTGAAACGACTCCGGTTGAGATCGGGGTCGTTTTATTGTGTAATTAGCGATTCTTCCTAGAGCTAGTCCGGATGTGTATGAGCGTTGGCACATGGGTATAGAAAACTATGCTAATAAAGGAGGTGTCAGGTCTTCTTCGGAGGATCCTACTTATGGACTTATCAAAATGGCCATTAATCAACTGGCTGGCATTTTTGGCGACGGTCGTCATCAACTACTTCGCGAGCGGTGAAAACGCTGCTGTGTCGGACCGCATCGATATTTACTTCAAACCGGCCGGCTATGCGTTCTCGATTTGGGGCGTGATTTATGTCGCGCTCGCCGTCTGGCTCGTCTTGCAATTGAAGAAAGGGTCGGTCGCGAACCGGCAGGCGAATCGGATGAAAGCGGGCTTTCTCGTCTCGTGTATCTTGAACGGCCTTTGGTTGCTCACGTTTACGAACGAGTGGTTCATCGCCTCGCTCGTCGTCATGGTCGCGTTCTTGGCGACGCTCGCTTGGCTCTATTACATCGCCTTCCGGACGTCGACGAGCTGGCTCGACCGGTTCCCATTCTCGATATATATCGGCTGGGTGTCCGTCGCGACGATCGTCAACGTGTTCGTCGTCATGAATCGAGAGCGGGTCACAACCGTGCTCGGACTCGACGAGCTTGCTTGGACGTCGCTCATGCTCATGGTCGGGGTCGTCCTAGCACTCGTCTTCATGTGGTGGCATCGTGACTTCATCTATCCGCTCGTCTTCGTCTGGGCGTACATCGCCATCTTCGCGCGAATCGAGGAAGCAACGCTTTACGTCGTCCTCGTCAGTGCCTTGATTTTGCTCACGCTCGGTTATGTAGGCTTGATCATTTGGAAGAAGCCACGGGCATTTTTACACCATTCTCGCAAGATGGTCGAATAAGTTGGTTGAAGTTGAAGCGGTAGCCTAATTTGGTTATCGCTTTTTCTTGTGCATATTTAAGTTCTTTTGAACCTATATACTAATATATTTGATGGATAATTATTCTTTATAGATTATAAGTGGTTTTCATAAATAGCTTGATAAAGCTAATGAATCCGCTTTCAATTATGACTTTGACGATTTGTGTTATGCAGAATAGTATACAACCCACTTGATTTATCAGAATATTTAGAACAAAATAAAATTTACGAAACAAGATCGAGAGAGAGGGGTTGATTCGATGAAGCGAACAGGCTTGTACGATTCACGATTCGAAAAAGACGCATGTGGCATTGGGCTATATGTCAACCTAAATGGAGAGAAAAAACATGACATCGTTAGTAAATCGCTGTCGATGCTCTGCAAGCTAGAACATCGTGGCGGACAAGGGGTCATCGATGCGGGAGACGGCGCGGGCATCATGACCGAGCTGCCGCACGAACTGTTCCTGGAGACGATGAATTTGCCGACGCCAGGTCGCTATGCAGTCGGAATGGTCTTTTTCCAACCGGATGAGTCGAGACTTCGGGACAAGCAACGTCAGATGGAAGCAATCGCCGACGAATTCGATTTTGCGACCATCGCCTGGCGCGAAGTCCCGGTCAATCCACATGCGATTGGTGAACATGCCCGCGTGACACAGCCGACCATCTATCAATGGTTCGTCTCGTGCCCGTTCGCGGACTATGACTCGAACGAGCGGACGCTCTATCAGCTCCGGCGGATGATTGAAAAGACCGAAGCGTTGAACCTGTACATGCCGAGCTTGTCGACAAAGACGATCGTCTATAAGGGGATGCTCACGCCGGAACAAATCGAGCGCTTCTATCTCGATTTGCAGGCGCCGTCCTTTAAGAGCACGTTCGGCATCGTCCATTCCCGCTTCTCGACGAACACGTTCCCGTCATGGGAACGGGCGCATCCGAACCGCATGATTGTCCATAACGGGGAAATCAATACGCTCCGTGGCAACATCGATGCGATGCGGGCCCGCGAAGGCGTGACCTCGACCGATTTGTTCGAGGATGTGAATCAGCTGTTCCCGGTCCTCCAAGAGACGGGGAGTGACTCGTCGATGCTCGACAACGCTTTCGAGTTCTTCACCCGGACCGGGCGTTCCATCGCCCATACGGCGATGATGCTCATCCCTGAGCCGTTCGCGGAAGTGAAAATAGACCCGTTCAAAAAAGACTTCTATCAATATCATTCGTCGATCATGGAGCCTTGGGATGGACCGACTGGTGTCGTCTTCACGGACGGCCGTCAAATCGGTGCCATCTTGGATCGGAACGGACTGCGGCCGATGCGCTATATCGAGACGCTCGATGGCGAGCTCATTTTATCGTCAGAGAGCGGCGTCATCCCGGTTCAAGCCGAGAACGTGAAGTCGAAGCAACGACTTCGTCCCGGGCAACTGTTGTTAATCGACTTGGAGTCGAAACGACTCATCCCGGACGCGGAAATCAAACAGACGATTGCACGGGCCGAGCCGTACGGCAAATGGTTGAAGCAGATGACCGAGCTCAGCGATGGACCGGTCGACGAGCCGTTCGTCGCCGACCTGCATCGGAAGCAGCGTGCGTTCGGATACACGAAAGAGGACATTGAACAATATCTCGTCCCGCTCATCCTCGAGAAAAAAGATCCAATCGGGTCGATGGGACATGACCAACCGGTCGCGGTGTTATCCGAGCGGCCACGTTCTTTGTTCCATTACTTCAAACAGCACTTCGCCCAAGTTACGAACCCGCCGATCGATGCGTTGCGTGAGAAAATTGTCACTGCGACATTCACATGGCTCGGGCCACAAGCGAACCCGGTCCATACCGGGCGAGGTCACGCCCGTCGTGTCTGGCTCAAGCATCCGTTCCTCGATGCGGCCGCGCTCGAGAAAGTGAACGAGACACTACGCGTCGAGCGGGTCGATACGTCATATGCGTACGATTTGGAAGCTTCGCTAGAGACGCTGTTCGAGCGAGTCAACGGTCTGATCCGTGACGGCGTCGACGTCATCGTCTTGTCGGACCGCAACATGAACGAAAATATGCTCGCCATGCCGGCGCTTCTCGTATTGAGCGCCGTCCACCAACATTTGATTCGCGTCAATCTACGGGCATCATGCAGTCTCGTCGCCGAGAGCGGCGAAGTTCGTGAAGTCCATCAAGCTGCCGCCTTAATCGGTTACGGCGCCGACGCCGTCTACCCATATCTCGCCTATGCGACCATCGCCGAGGCGGTCGAGGCGGGCCAGCTGTCCTACTCGTTCGACGAGGCGGTCCGCCGCTATCAGACGGCCTCTGTCGACGGCATCGTCAAAATCATGTCGAAGATGGGCATCTCTACCGTCCAAAGTTACCGTGGCGCCCAAATCTTCGAGGCGGTCGGCATCGACCGCGCCTTGATTGAGCGTCACTTCCGCGGTACGACGTCACAGTTGTCCGGTGTCGGTTTCACCGAACTTGAAGACGAGTCGCGCCGGCAGCACGAATCCGCCTATAAACACGAACGACCACTCGAGGCCGGGACCGACTTCCAGTGGCGCGCCGATGGGGAAGAACACGCCTTCAATCCGAAGACGATTCACCTCTTGCAACGAGCCTGCCGCGAGAACGAGCGCCGGTATTACGATGCCTACGTCAAGCTCCATGAGTCGTCAGGTCAATTCTTGCGCCAATTGTTCTCCTTTAAACAACAGGATGCAATTCCACTCGTCGAGGTCGAGTCGGTCGCATCAATCGTCAGTCGGTTCAAGACGGGAGCGATGTCGTTCGGTTCTCTATCGAAAGAGGCCCATGAGACGCTTGCCATCGCCATGAACCGAATCGGTGGCAAGAGCAACTCCGGAGAAGGCGGTGAAGACCGGAAGCGATTCACCCCTGATGAGGACGGCAGTGAACGCGTCAGTCGTATCAAGCAAGTCGCGAGTGGACGTTTCGGCGTGACGGCCGAGTACTTGTATCACGCCGATGAGATTCAAATCAAGATGGCGCAAGGGGCGAAACCGGGTGAGGGCGGACAACTGCCGGGTAACAAAGTTTACCCATGGGTCGCCGAAGTGCGCGGCTCCGTCCCAGGCGTCGGACTCATCTCGCCTCCACCGCACCACGACATCTATTCGATTGAAGATTTGGCGCAACTCATCTTCGATTTGAAGCATGTCAATCCGAACGCGAAAATCAGCGTCAAGCTCGTCTCGAAGTCAGGCGTCGGGACAATCGCGGCCGGTGTCGCCAAGGCGAACGCCGATACGATCGTCATCAGCGGCTACGACGGTGGGACCGGGGCGTCGCCGCGGACGTCAATCAAGCATACGGGACTCCCGTGGGAGCTCGGTCTGCTCGAGACGCACCAGACGCTCGCGTTAAACGGGCTCCGGGGTCGCGTCACGCTCGAGACTGACGGCAAACTCATGACCGGGCGCGATATCGTCCTCGCCGCCATCTTCGGGGCCGAGGAATACGCGTTCGCGACGGCACCGCTCGTCGTGCTCGGTTGCATCATGATGCGGGCGTGTCACCTCGATACGTGCCCGGTCGGTGTCGCGACCCAAGACCCGGCGTTGCGTGCGAAGTTCATGGGCAAGCCCGAACATGTCGTCAACTTGATGACGTTCCTCGCCGAGGAAGTACGGGAGATTTTAGCCTCGCTCGGAGCGACCTCGCTTCGTGACGTCATCGGGCGGACGGACTTGTTGGAGGAGAGTGCCTGGAAACAAGCTCATCCGAAAGCGAAAACGCTCGACTTGACGCCGATGCTGTCGATTCCGACGGCTTTGCCGGAGAAAGAGGAATTGGCCCATCCGGCCTATCAGTCTTATGATCATCGCAAATTGATTCCGGCCGTCTCCCGTTCCATCAAATCGCTCCAACCGACGTTCTTCGTCGGGCGCGTCCGCAATACGGACCGCGCCGTCGGAACGATGCTCGGCCATGAAGTGACGAAAGTGCATGGCAACGTCGGACTCGCCGAGGACACGATTTCACTCCGTCTCAGCGGTTCGGCCGGACAAAGCCTCGGCGCCTTCTTGCCGAACGGGATCACCATCTCGGTCATCGGTGACGCCAACGATTATGTCGGCAAAGGCCTGAGCGGTGGAAAGCTCGCCATCATCGCAGAGAAACATGCCCCGTTCGAAGAGAGTGAACAAGTCATCGCCGGTAACGTCTGCCTGTATGGCGCGACATCAGGGATGGCGTTCTTCAACGGTCATGTCGGAGAACGGTTTGCCGTCCGGAACTCCGGTGCCGTCGCCGTGACTGAAGGCGTCGGCGACCATGGCTGTGAGTATATGACCGGTGGCACGGTCGTCGTCCTCGGGGATATCGGGCGTAACTTCGGTGCCGGGATGTCGGGCGGGGTCGCCTATCTGTACGGGGACCAAGCGTACGAACAGCTCGTCAACCAAGAACTCGTCTCGGTCGACCGTGAGTTGACCGACGAGGATGCCGAACAAATTTATGCACTGCTCGAGATGCACCAGTTCCATACGGACAGTGTCAAAGCGAGAGCTGTGCTCGAGGCGTTCGAGCAAGAACGCAAACGCTTCGTCAAAATCGTGCCGCGTGACTATGCGAACGTGCTTGACGTCATGCGTCACATCGAGGCGACGCGTCCGGAATTGAGTGACGCCGACCGCGCCCTCGAACTATTCCGTGTCGTGACTGAAGGAGGGGGAGTATGAGACATAAATTTATCGATATCCCACGACAGACATTGCCGGAGCGCTCAGTCGTCGAACGGGTTCATGATTATAAAGAATACGCTTCCCGCATGGAAGACGGACCAATCGTCAAACAAGCCGAGCGCTGCATGGATTGCGGCACCCCGTTCTGTCACGTCGGGGATATGATTGGACAAGAGACGATCGGTTGCCCGATTCACAATTTGATTCCGGAGTGGAACAAGCTCGTAACGGATCAGGACTGGTATCGAGCCTATGAACGGTTGATGGAGACGAATAACTTCCCGGAGTTCACGGGTCGTGTCTGTCCGGCGCCGTGTGAAGGATCTTGTACGCTCGGTATCAGCGAAGACCCGGTCGCCATCAAATCGATTGAGCGGACGATTATCGACCGCGCCTTCGAGGAAGGCTGGGTCAAACCTCGTCACGTCGTGAAGCGGACCGGACGCCGTGTCGCCATCATCGGCAGCGGGCCGGCCGGGCTCGCAGCGGCCGATCAGTTGAATCAGCTCGGCCATGCGGTCACGATTTATGAGAAAGCGGATGAGGCGGGTGGCCTGTTGTTCTATGGCATCCCGAATATGAAGCTCGAGAAAGATGTCGTCCGACGTCGTGTACGTCTGCTTGAGGCGGAGGGGATTCGCTTCAAGACGGGCGTGAACGTCGGGACCGATGTGACCATCGAGTCACTTCGTCACACGTACGATGCCGTCATTCTCGCCACGGGAGCTCAAAAACAGCGTACGCTCGGCATCGATGGGGATGATGCCACAGGCGTCGAGCCGGCGATGGATTATTTGACCGAGTCGACGCGTTCGCTCGGCGGGAAATCGCTCGACGCTCGATTCGACGCCAACGGGAAAGACGTCATCGTCATCGGTGGCGGGGACACGGGCGCGGACTGTGTGGCGACGGCGATCCGTCAAGGAGCCAAGTCGGTGACGCAGTTCGGGAAGCATCCGGAGAAAGGCATGTTCCGGGCGCCGGAGAAGCCATGGCCGCTCCAACCGGACACGTTATCGACCGATTACGCCTATGCGGAAGCAATCGAACACTTCGACCGTGACCCGCGCACATATTTGATTCGCTCGAACCGGGTCATCAAACAAGGGGACCGGGTCGTCGGGATTGAGACGGAGCGGATGGAGAAAATCGTCAAACCGGACGGAAAGGCGACGTTCTTCGTCGTCGACGGTTCGGTCGAGACGTATCCAGCCGATCTCGTGCTTGTCGCCATCGGATTCGAACGACCGGAGCGTGAACTCCGGAAAGTCGGCATCGAGGCGAACCATGACTATACGTCGAACGTCGAGGGTGTGTTTGTCGCAGGGGATGCGAGACGGGGACAAAGCTTGATTGTTTGGGCAATCCGGGAAGGCCGCGAAGTCGCGGATACCGTCGACGGATACTTGAACACTTGTCAACAACAGCTAAAAACTTCATCATAAAAAGGAGCGACGATTTCGTCGCTCCTTTTTACATGGACATTTAGGAGGAATTAGCAATGATTATCGAGATCCTCATGTATACCGGGATTTGGTTCTTACTCGTGCTCGTCTTGCTCGGCACGATTTACGCTCGGCGCAATCGGAAGTGATTACAGTACCATGGCGGCAATCAAGCCGAAGATGATGAGCGGGATATTGTAGTGGAGGAACGTCGGCCACACCGTCTCACGCAAGTGATCGTGTTGACCGTCGGCGTTCAAGCCGCTCGTTGGTCCGAGTGTCGAGTCACTCGCCGGGCTACCGGCGTCACCGAGTGCACCGGCCGTCCCGATGATGGCGATTGTCGCCTCGACCGAGAAACCGTATTGGATGCAGAGCGGGACGAAGATGGCTGCGATAATCGGAACCGTCGAGAAACTCGAACCGATGCCGAGCGTGATGACGAGTCCGACGAGGAGCATGACGAGTGCGGCCACGAATTGTGAGTCACCCATAATGCCGCTCGCACCACTGACGAGCGGTTCGATGGCACCGGTCGCGCGAATGACGGCGGCGAAACCGCTCGCTGCGATCATGACGAAACCGATAAAAGCCATCATGCGCATGCCGCTCGTGAAGATGTCATCGGCCTCTGACCAAGGGATGAGGCGAAGCAACGTCAACAAGATGAGTCCTGTGACGGCCGAGGCGATCATCGACTCGGTTTGAAGCTGTACGACGAGCACGACGAGGATGACAGCGGCCGTGAGCCAAATCTTGAGCGGGCTCAACGTCCGGACCTCATAGTCGCTTGGTCCGAGTTGAATCGTCTCATACGAACGCGGCTTCCGATAGTGGAAGAAGGCAGTGATGAGACCGACGAGCATTCCGAGCGCCGGGATGGCCATGATGCTGACGATGTTGACATCACCGACGGTCATGCCGTTCGTTTCCACGTTCGGCAGCAAAATCTCGTTCAAGTAAATGCCACCGAATCCGACCGGGAGTAACATGTACGGGGTGACGAGACCGAATGTGAGAATCGTCGCCACGAGCCGGCGGTCGAGCTTCAACTCGTTAAACAGCACGAGGAGCGGCGGGATGACGATCGGGATGAACGCGATGTGAATCGGTAGCGCGTTTTGTGAACTTATCGCTAGAAGTAATAAGAACGATAGCAATAGCGCCTTGACCCGTGTCACACTTTTGCCAGTGACGTCGCGTCCTGACATGCTGATTAACTTTTCAGCCAGGATGTCTGGGAGTCCAGTTTTTGATAGACCGACGGCGAAGGCGCCGAGCAACGCGTAACTGAGGGCGATTGTCGCACCTCCGCCGAGCCCGTCACTGAAGGCGGTCAACGTCTCATTGAATCCGAGACCTCCGACTAGACCACCGACGACGGCGGCAAGGATGAGTGACAAGACGATGTGCACGCGACTGATCGCGAGCGCGAATAATACGATAACAGCTAATAAGACAGCATTCATCATTTCCAACACCTTTCATTCAAAACTCTTTCTCTTGTTATCACTTTAATATGATAAAGACTTTTGAAATTTAACATACGTGTTTCGGGTTGTCAAATCGATTGTTCAAAAAAAGCGATAACTCCGAAAAGTTATCGCTCGTTCGTCATCCTTCAACGTTATGGTATACCTGGCGCACGTCTTCGAGGTCTTCGAGGACGTCGAGTAATTTTTCAAACTGTTCTTTCGACTCGTCGTCGAGGGTAATCTCGTTTTGGGGCAGCATCGTCAACTCGGCGACTTCAAACGTCTCGATGCCTGCTGCTTTGAAGGCAGTCTGGACGGCATGGAACGCTTCTGGTTCCGCATAGACGATCACCGTCTCATCTTCTTCGATGACATCACGGACGTCGAGGTCGTGCTCCATCATGAGTTCGAGTACATCGTCGGCAGACATGCCGTTGACACCGATGACGGCCGTCGCGTCGAACATGTAAGCGACCGACCCGCTGACACCCATGTTGCCGCCGTTTTTACCGAAAGCGGCGCGGACTTCAGACGCCGTCCGGTTGACGTTGTTCGTGAGCGTGTCGACGATGAGCATCGAGCCGTTCGGTCCGAATCCTTCATAGCGGAGCTCGTCGAAGTTCTCTTCGTCGCCGCCCTTCGCTTTGTCGATAGCACGGTCGATGATTGCGCGCGGGACGTTGTACGTTTTCGCTCGTTCGACGACGAACTTGAGTGCTTGGTTTGATTCTGGATCTGGTTCCCCTTGACGGGCGACTACGTAGATTTCACGGCCGAACTTCGCATAGATGCGACTCGTATTGGCGTCTTTTGACGCCTTTTTCTCTTTAATGTTGTTCCATTTACGACCCATTACATGTCATCTCTCTTTCCATTGTTCGATTGATTCATCCTCGATTATATAAGAAGACGTGGATGTTGACGAGCAAAAATCATCCCTCGCTTTTATCCATCTTCTCGACGATCTCCGTCAACGTCTTCAAACTGTCGATCAGGCGGTCCGTCTCTTCCTCGTTCAGAAACGCGAGACGGTCCTCGAACAGGCGACGGAACGAATCGCGACGCTCGCGGAGGACGAGTTCGCCCTTTTCGGTCAGTTGATTCCAGATGACGCGGCGATCGCGTTCGTCCGGGACGCGGGTGATGTAGCCCTCATCGACGAGCTTCGTGATGAGCGGCGTCACGTTCGGCGGGGCAATCGATAACGTCTCACTGATGTGTCCGTTCGTGACCGCGCCTTCATCTTCAATCAACATGAGGAGATGAAAGTGGGAAAAGTTTAAGTTTGGGATTTGCGGAAGGTCGGAACGACGTAACAACTTCCGGCGAATAAATGGGATCAGTTTCACGAACTGATCGGCTGCGTCTTGTCTCGGCATAATCATGTCACTTCCTAATTAGGTTCTTTCTTCATTATACACGACCGAGCGCAGGGTGGACGACCAATCCTCATCCCGTGACATTTTGCACAGCGCATTCGCCCATCATGGACACAACGTATGTAAGCGTTTTCATATCGCATATACTTTATTTTCATGAAAACGCATTCGATTTTACTGAGCGACATATGAAAAAGCAAGCCCTATCCTCATTCCCCTGAAAAATATTGTGAAAGAGTTCACATTGTTGTCACGCACAAAATGCGAGAAACGTTGTATTCTATGAATGTGAAGGAAAGCACAAACTCTTCTCGAACCAATTGATTGCCCCGTGCTCTCCATCAAGTCAACAGTATAAGCTCTCATTCATGAGGAGGAAACCAACATGGCAGTTAAAGAGAAAGCAGTAGTAGAAACATCAGCAGAACAGATGGTCGACACGCTCGTCACTAGAGCCCACACGGCGCTTGAGACATTGATGACGTTCGACCAAGAGAAAATCGATGCAATCGTTCAAGCGATGGCGCTCGCAGGTCTCGAACAACACGTCGCCCTCGCGAAACATGCATATGAAGAAACCGGTCGCGGTGTGTTTGAAGATAAAATGATCAAAAACATCTTTGCGACAGAATATATTTATAACTCACTCCGTGGCGAGAAGACGGTCGGCGTCATCGAGGACGATGAGCAAAACGGTATCACGTACATCGCGGAACCAGTCGGAGTCGTCGCCGGGGTCACACCGGTCACGAACCCGACATCAACGACGATGTTCAAAGCAATCATCGCCATCAAAACACGTAACCCGATCATCTTCGGTTTCCACCCGTCGGCACAACAGTGTTCAAGTGAAGCGGCACGGATCCTTCGTGACGCAGCCATCGAAGCGGGAGCTCCGGAACACTTGATTCAATGGGTCGAAAAACCGTCACTCGACGCGACGAAAGCGCTCATGAACCACCCAGGTGTTGCCATGGTCCTCGCAACTGGTGGAGCGGCGATGGTCAAATCAGCCTACTCGACTGGTAAACCAGCCCTTGGCGTCGGTCCTGGTAACGTTCCGGCCTACATCGACAAAACAGCAAAAGTGAAACGTGCCATCTCGGACGTCATCTTGTCGAAAACGTTCGATAACGGCATGATCTGTGCATCTGAACAAGCAATTATCCTCGACCAAGAAGTGTATGAAGAAGTGAAAGCGGAAATGACGGCGCTCGGTTGCTACTTCTGCTCACCAGAAGAGAAAGCGAAACTCGAGACACTCGTTATCAAAACAGACTCTTGTGCGGTCAACCCGGAAATCGTCGGGAAGCCGGCAGCCTGGATCGCCGAACGAGCTGGACTCACAGTCCCGGCCGATACAAAAATCTTGATCGCCGAACTCGAGACGGTCGGTGCGACAGAGTTGCTCTCACACGAGAAACTCAGCCCGGTGCTCGGTGCTTATAAAGTCCAATCGCGTGAAGAAGGATTTGCTATCGCTGAGAAGATGCTTGAAATCGGTGGTCTCGGACATACGGCAGCGATCCACTCGACTGACGACGACGCCATCCTCGCCTTCGGACTCCGGATGAAAGCTTGCCGCATCATCGTCAACTCGCCAACGGCACACGGTGGTATCGGTGACCTCTATAACGAAATGACACCATCACTCACACTCGGTTGTGGGTCGTACGGTAAAAACTCCGTCTCTGAGAACGTGACGGCGAAACATCTACTCAACGTGAAAAAGGTGGCGAGACGTCGCGTGAATATGCAGTGGTTTAAAGTCCCTGAAAAGATTTACTTTGAGAAAAACTCAGTCCAGTACCTTCAATCGCTCACATCGAAAAAACGGGCGATGATCGTCACGGATGAAATGATGGTCAAACTCGGATTTGCCGATAAAGTCGTCAAAAACTTGCCTGCTGGCATCGAGTACCGCATCTTCGACCAAGTCGAGCCAGACCCGTCAGTTGAGACGGTCATGCGCGGTGCCGAAGCGATGCGTCACTTCCAACCAGATATGATTATCGCACTCGGCGGTGGATCACCAATGGATGCCGCGAAAGGCATGTGGCTCTTCTACGAACGCCCAGAAGAGAAGTTCTCGAACCTTCGCCAAAAATTCATGGATATCCGCAAGCGGACGTACAAGTTCCCGACGCTCGGTAACAAGTCGATGTTCGTCGCCATCCCGACAACATCAGGCACGGGTTCTGAAGTGACACCCTTCACGGTCATCACGGATAAGAAACGCAACGTCAAATACCCGATCGCTGACTACGCGATCACACCGGACGTCGCCATCGTCGACCCTGAGTTCGTCATGACGGTCCCAGCATCAATCACGGCCGATACAGGAATGGACGTGTTGACACACGCCATCGAAGCGTACGTCTCAGTCATGGCTAACGATTATACAGACGGACTCGCGCTTCGTTCGATGAAGATGATCTTCGATTACCTCCCGAAAGCGTATGAGAACGGAAGTGACGCCGAAGCGCGTCAGAAAGTCCACAACGCATCGACAATGGCTGGTATGGCGTTCGCGAACGCGTTCCTCGGTATCAACCACTCGATCGCACACAAAATCGGTGGCGAGTTCCACGTCCCACACGGACGGACGAACGCGATCCTCATGCCGCACGTCATCCGCTACAATGCGACACGCCCATCGAAACTCGCGGCGTTCCCGAAATATGAGTCATTCATCGCCGACGAGCGTTACGCAGAAATCGCGCGCTACCTCGGACTTCCAGCCAGCACGACTGAGGAAGGCGTCGAGTCGCTCATCCAAGCGATCATCGAGCTCGGTCAGCGCTTGAACATCAAACTCTCGTTCAAAGCCCAAGGCATCAAGAAAGCGGAGCTCGACGCGAAAGTCGACAAGATGGCAGTCGACGCGTTCGAAGACCAATGTACGACGGCCAATCCGAAAATGCCGCTCGTCGAAGAATTGAAAGAGATCATGTACGCTGCTTACGAAGGCGTATAAGTAACTAAAGGCGATCACTCGTTTGAGTGGTCGCCAATTTTATGTTTATGAGTACCTAAAAGGTTAAGAGGTGAGACGCGTGTTTTAGCGTTAAAATGGTTAATCCATCTAGTGTATCGACCAAATCAGAATGGGGCAATCACGTAAACCTTGAAGTGAACGGTTGAGGGTAATCTGAATATTTCGTTGAATAAGTTGTTCTACTATTATCTTTTTCTACTTTATGTGGTGTAATTTTACATTTATTTCTGTGAATAATCCATTTTATAGTTTGTTTATTAATGTTAAGTAAAATATAATAAAAATTTAAATTTAAAGTTTCCGTTTTGTCAGTTAATTGAACTATTTCATCTAATGATAAAAGAACGACTAATTCCTTCTCTCCATTCGTTCATATGACCTTATCTAATTGAACAGGAATCTGTTTTGGATTTACATACTGATTATTTTCCAAAAGTCATCTTTTAAACCTAATTGAAAAATTGATAGAGTCAATGTATCAGTAAGCAGGCAACTTTTATGAACTAACAAGGTAATAAAAGCTAGCGAGAAAATCTCAACTGTATTGATTAATCGACTCCTAAGTTGTTCATTATTTTTATGCTAAATGTCCATTTTTTTCTTTCTTTTCCCCATTCTTAGGTTTAAAGTCTACAAGTTCATTTTGTTTTTCTATAGCCTCCAAAAAAATGTAGGATGCTTCAACTTCGTATTCTATATCATTATTAGGAGGGTCTATCTTTTTTTACATAAGCAAAATGTTATTTTTTGTAATATTTGAGTATAAAAGCACCGAACTTCTCCTGTTATTCTTTTATATCAAATAATCTAGTAGGTAGAAGATGATTTTTTGATAAAATATTGCCTGTTAACTTGGGATTGAGATAGCAATTTAACATTAGGAATATGATATCTCTCTATTTATCTTATGTATAATATGTCCATGGTCTACTGCGCTATTCTATGACCAATACTATGAGCTTTTATTCCTATATTGGTTAACATCCCATCTGTTGATGCAACCAAGCGTTTATAACAGACTTGAAAGGACAGCTGGATACGGTTAAACCGAAGCGTGAAATTATTAATTTAGGGAAAAGCAGCTACGGACAGCGTACCTCTGAAGTGCTGACCGACTTGAAACGTAAATACATTAATAGACGTCTTAAAGATAATAACCACGCAATCATCACTACAGGGAACGGTTCGAATTACGCCGTTAAAGAATCAGAATGAAGTGATGGAGAGGGATTGTCGACTGTTTTGAAGAAAACTTAACTATCGTCGAATTGGGAGGAGCAATGGAGGGGGTTTCAAAGTTACGGCTATTTGTATCGGGTTAACAAGGCAAAGTACTTTGGTTTTATAGGATTGACTAACCTAAGTAGATGCAAAAGGTAGATGCAAAAGAGAAGAAACAATTATTAAAGAAATCGGCGAACTAATAAATAAACTCTAGGATAAATAACATAAAAATCTATTTCTTATTGGAGGAATTTAGATTGTACTTACAGCAAATAAGTATTCAAGGTTATGGGACTATAAAAAAAATGGATATCATACCTGAATTTAATGAGGATGGATCTCCAAAACCAATTGTGTTAGTTGGGAAAAATGGAACAGGAAAAACTTTATTATTAAATACTTTAGTAGATAGTTTTATTGAATTTAAACGAAAAAAATATCAAACACTTCCAGAAGTAAACAGTAATAACTATTATAAGAAAGGTTCAAAAACCTATATTAACGCTGAAAAAATTGAAAGCATGATTGAAATTCTGTTTTTTAATGAAGATAAAACATTTGAATATCTTGAGTTGAATACTAAAGATATTGAATACACTACTAAAAAACTCAGTGATCATAAACATGCGCAAAGTATCTTATTAGACAGTGTTTTTAAAGAGCATGGCTTTTATAAATCTACATTAGGAGAAAATATTCAAAACGAGCTTGATGATAATATAATTTTATACTTTCCAGTTTCAAGATATTATGTCCCAGCTTGGTACAACAAAGATAACCAGCCACTGGGATTTAAATTAATTGAAAATAGTATAGGTCATGACCAAAACTCTATAATCAAAGAAAATGTACTACAAGAAATAGAGCACTGGTTTTTAGATGTATTACTTGATATTTATTTGTATGAAACTAGTTCGAGAAAAGTTCAGATTTATGAAGATGGACGTCTTCGTGTGGGAGAAGAACAAATAATTCAAGAAGGAAAAAACAATAAACTGAGAAACTTAATCAATAATCTTTTGTCTATTATTTATCGTAAAAAAGATAAAAATATAATTAGCGCAAGAATAGGTGTTTCGAAAAAAAAGGGAAGGAGAATAGGGATATTAGTGATGTATGAAGACGGAAATGAATTAGAAGTTGCCTCATCCTTTAGCCATCTTTCTTCAGGAGAAGCAATGTTAATTTCATTATTCTCTTCTATATTAAAATCTTATGATAATCTCCAAACAGTTACTGAGTTACATCAAGTCAAAGGTATAGTCATAATTGACGAAATTGACTTGAATTTACACATTGAGTTTGCGAAAGAAGTGATTCCAAAATTAATTAGTGACTTTCCGAATGTTCAATTTATAATTACAACCCATTCACCATTTTTACTTCTGGGTATGGAAGAACACTTTAAAGAAAAATGGCAACTCATTAACCTTCCTGATGGTGAAGCGTTGACTGTTGAAAAATTTAAAGAAGTTGAAACAGCATATCAAATATTTACTGAAGGATATGAAAGCCTTAGAAGTGATTTTGAAGAATATAAATCAAGAATTAGTCGGGAAAATAGAACATTAATAATTACAGAAGGGAAAACAGACTGGAAGCATTTAAAAAAAGCTTATGAAAGAATTAAGTCTGAAAATGATGAATTTACGTCATTAGATATAGTGTTTTTAGAATACGACGAAACTACTTTGAAGATGTCAGACAGTCAACTACATTCTTTACTCAAAGAGCTAGCCAAAGTTGATAATAATAAAAAAATTATTGGTTTATTTGATAGTGATGAAGCAAATGGCAAAAAATATTCTAAAGACAGAATTAATATTTTAGGAAACAATATATTTGCAATCAGCTTACCAAAGCCAAATTTTAGAAAAGATTTAGAGGGCATTTCGATAGAATTAATGTACAGAGATGAAGATTTGAAAACCAAAGATAGTGAAGGGAGAAGATTGTTTTTGACATCGGAATTTTCTATCGATTCCGGACGTCATTTAGAAGATAGCGAGTTATCTTATGCAAGTGATGTTAGTAAATTAAAATCAACGAAAATAATTGATGACAAAGTATATGATTCGTCACATCGTAATGTTGCATTATCTAAAAATCAATTTGCAGACTATATACTAAATAATTGTGAGTCATTTGATAATTTTGATATAAGTTCATTTGTAGAAGTCTTTAAAATGATTGAAGAAATTGAGAACTCAAACAATAAGCCGGTATAAATCATTAGTAAATTAAATACAGTAGTAGTGACAAATATGAAAATCAATAATTTTGATTGCTAACCTCTACATTTTTTAGACAAGGAAAGTGTTGATGTGAGACGATATAAGCGATCATCTCGGCTTGGAGCTATTTCTCTCGGGTGCCGTGAATGGTTTCTACCATTCACGACACCACTCTTGGTTGTGCAGGCTCCGCGTGGGCGAGCTCGTAAATTAAGATTGTGATATCTTCGGCTGTATTTCATGTATTTAAGACAATCGAATGCAGTTCCGGATAATAATAGCCATTCGCCGAACCAATCTCGTCAAGAGGTTCCTCATATCTGTGTAGGACTTACGTCACCTAGTTCGAGATGAGCAACTTGATGCATTGATCCTTTAATGATTGTGAGCTTTGTTACTTCAAAAAAGGATAAGAGTCGATTGCTACTGCACTCGGTAGTTGGGATTCAATCAGGATTACGTTACACAATGAGTATTGATGGAACTTGCTGAGTAACTGGAGATGTTCCCGAATTTTTCCGTACTCCGAAAAATAGCTGGCAATCTATTGTCCCATCTTTTCAATCGATGTTTCTAGCTAGCTTTTTGTTCTTCACTAGTCTTCATCACGACCACCGTGTTAGACTCCTTCCCTTAATATTAAGCATTCATCTGGCAATAATCTTTGTTTTTACTCGATACGCACCTTTGCGTCCGGTATGATGAAAGGGGAGGCGATACGATGGAACGACAACTGAACGTGACAACGAATTATGGACAACTGGCCGGTACGTGGATGACCCACGGCGAACCCCGTAAGACGGTCGTCCTGCTCAGCGGGAGTGGGCCGAGCGACCGGGACGGCAATCTTGGACCATCCCAATTCGGCACATATAAAAAGCTGGCCGAGGCGCTCTTTGAGATGGGTGTCAACGTCTACCGCTATGATAAACAAGGCATCGGTGAATCGGACGGTGATTTCAATAAAGTCGGGCTGCACGATTTGGTTACAGATGCGATCACCGTCGTCAACGCCATCAAACAGGAGCCGGACGCAAGTGACATGTATGTGCTTGGTCACAGCGAAGGGGCAGTGATTGCCCCGGCGGTCCAGCTCGAGACGAACGCGGCCGGACTGCTTCTTCTTGCCGGATTCAACGATTCCTCGAAGAAGATGTTCTTGCTGCAAGCCGACGCACTCGCAACTGAAGTCGGTTCGGTGAAAGGACTCAAGGGCGTGTTCTATCGATTGACCGGCGTTCCGAAGAAGATTCGCCAGCGCCAAGACGATTTGCTCGAACGGTCGCTGCGGACGAACGTCGCCGCCTTCAAGTACCGCGGCCAAGTCGTGAACGCCAAATGGATTCGCGAGCATGCGTCGTATGACGTCCGCGAGCGACTCGAACATGTGCGGGTCCCGGTGCTCGCCCTGACCGGTGACCGCGATGTCCAAGTCCCGCCGGAGCATGTCCACTCGATTCGGACGAAAGGGGACATCGACAGCCACATCATCCACAACATGAACCACTTGCTCGTCGAACGGACGAGTCCGCATGCGCTCCTCACATTGCATAAGGAATATCGGGACGCCATTGAGGCGCCGCTTCACCCCGAACTCATCCGTCGATTGAACGATTGGTTGATGAAACGATAACGAACTGTCAAAAACGGTCACTAAGTGACCGTTTTTTATGTTATAATTGTGGCAAGGTAAAAAAAGATGAATGTTTTTGAATGTTTATGATTGTTTTTTAAATGAAAACGCTTTATATTAGAGCTACGGAGGGAATATGATGTTAACGAAGCAACGACATCAACTGATTTTGCAACGTCTGTCGGAGCAAAAGATTGTCAAATTGAAAGAATTGGTCGATTTGACGGCATCGTCGGAGTCGACGATTCGCCGGGATTTGACCGACCTCGAAGCAGAAGGTTATCTCGAACGGGTACACGGCGGCGCAACGCTCGTGGCCCGCTACGAAGAAGAGCCGACGTTCGAGGAGAAACGAGATCAGCACGTCGATGAAAAAGTCGCGATTGCACGGAAGGCCGCGACATTCATCGAAGACGGGATGTCCGTCTATCTCGATGCCGGGACGACGACGCAAGCGATGGTTCCTTTTTTAGATGGAAAAGACGTCATCGTCGTGACGAACAGTTTACCAATCGCCAACGACTTGTTCGACCTCGATATCAAGACGTTCGTGATCGGTGGTGAGTTGAAACGGTCGACACAGGCACTCGTCGGCTATAACGCTCGGGAGAGCATGATGAACTATCGGGTCGACCTCGCTTTTCTTGGCATCAATGGCGTCGACCTAGAGGCCGGGTACACAACCCCAGACCCGGAAGAGGCACTCGTCAAAAAAACAGCAATCGAACTGGCTCGCGAGGCGTACATTTTGGCGGACGATTCAAAATTCGGGAAACGTTCGTTCAGTCGGGTGGCTCCGCTCGAAGCGGCTACACTCGTCACATGGAGCGACTCGACAAGCGTCAGTTCAATTCAATCAATCACAAAGGTGGTGAACGCCCAATGATTTACACGTTAACACTGAACCCCTCAATCGATTATTACGTGACGCTCCCTGAAGTCGTCCTCGGTGAAGTCAACCGGATTCAAGAGACGACGCAGCGGGCCGGAGGAAAAGGCATCAACGTCGCGTTCGTCTTACGTGAATATGACGTCGACACGGTCGCGTTAGGATTCGTCGGCGGCACGACGGGAGACTTCATCAAGAAGGCGCTGACCGACAAAGGCGTCCAAACCGATTTCGTCGAAGTCGATGGTCAGACGCGCATCAACGTCAAAATTCGAGCGCAAGAAGAGACGGAATTGAACGCGAGCGGCCCGGTCATCTCGGACACGGAACTTGAACGGTTGACGCGTCAGTTCGATCACGTTCAACCGGGCGACATCGTCGTCCTCGCCGGAAGCATTCCGGGCAATCTGCCGGATACACTCTACCGCACGCTCGCTGAGACGGTGCGGGCAAACGGTGCCGAGTTCGTCGTCGATACGACGAAGGAAGCGATGTTCGAAGTCCTCTCACTCAATCCGCTCATGATTAAACCGAACCACCATGAACTTGGTGAACTGTTCGATACAGACATCGAGACGTTCGAACAGGCGCTCCCGTATGCGGAGCAGTTGGTCGAACGCGGTGCCCAAAACGTCATCGTCTCATTCGCCGGTGACGGTGCGATGCTCGTCAACAGTTCAGGCGCCTATACGGCGAACACACCGAGCGGCAAACTCGTCAACTCGGTCGGAGCAGGCGATTCACTCGTCGCCGGATTCGTCGCCAACATTCTCGTCCACGACGCAACCGAAGCGTTCCGCTATGCGGTCACGACCGGCAGCGCGTCTGCATATACGTTCGGGCTGTGCACAAAAGAAGACGTGGACCGCTTGGTCGGCGAAGTCAGCGTCATCCCACTATCTCGATTGGAGGAAACAACATGAATATCACGGACCTTCTTAAAAAGGACACGATTCAACTGAATCTCCGCAGCCGTTCGAAAGCCGAAGTCATCGAAGAACTCGTCGACGTGCTCGACCGCGCTGGCAAACTACCGGATCGTAACGGCTACCGCGACGCCATCCTCGCACGTGAAGCACAAAGTACGACCGGACTCGGTGAAGGGATTGCCATCCCGCACGCGAAGACGAAGGCCGTCAAACAACCGGCCATCGCCTTCGGACGCTCGGAAGGCATCGATTACGAAGCACTCGACGGCCAAAACAGCCGCTTGTTCTTCATGATCGCCGCTGGAGAACACGCCAATAACGAACACTTGGAAACACTCTCGAAATTATCTGTCTTCCTTATGGACCCTGCGTTCCAAGAACGTCTCTATGCAGCCACGTCAGAAGATGACGTTATCCGGGCCATCGAAGAAAAAGAAGCGGCTGAGGCGGCTCCTGTCGCATCGAAACCGGTTCAAGCCGATGCACCTTACATCCTTGCCGTCACGGCTTGTCCAACGGGTATCGCTCACACGTACATGGCCGCCGATAGCTTGAAGCAGAAAGCGGAAGCGATGGGTGTCGATATCAAAGTCGAGACGAACGGTTCGACCGGCGTCAAGAACGAATTGACAGCGGCCGATATCGCGAAAGCGACAGCCATCATCGTCGCGGCCGATAAAGCCGTCGAGATGGATCGTTTCGCCGGTAAACACGTCATTGAAGTCCCGGTCGCCCAAGGGATCCGGAAGCCAGAAGAGTTGATCAACCGGGCTGTGAAACAAGATGGACCGGTCTATCAAGCGACTGGGAAGTCAGGTCAGCAAAAAGAACAGCGCACCGGCATCTACAAGCACTTGATGAGCGGGG
Organism: Exiguobacterium sp. s149; assembly: GCF_018618395.1. Classification (NCBI taxonomy): domain Bacteria; kingdom Bacillati; phylum Bacillota; class Bacilli; order Caryophanales; genus Exiguobacterium; species Exiguobacterium sp. s149. Next base: position 124,033 of record NZ_JACSLZ010000005.1, on the reverse strand, counting down.
TATCTGCGATGCTTCCTCTCGTCGTCGCTGGTGGTCTCTTGATTGCCCTCAGTTTCTTCTGGGGCATCAACTCGGCTAACCCGGATGACCCGTCATACAACGAATTCGCCGCCCAACTCATGACAATCGGTGGCGCAGCGTTCGGCTTCCTTGTTCCGATTCTTGCTGGTTTCATCGCGATGTCGATTGCCGACCGTCCAGGTCTCGCACCAGGTCTCGTCGCCGGGGCACTCGCCAGCCAAGGGAACGCCGGATTCCTCGGTGGACTCATCGCCGGTTTCCTTGCCGGTTATGTCGTCCTCTTCTTGAAGAAAGCGCTCGCGAAGTTGCCGGCCACACTTGAAGGAATCAAGCCAGTCCTGTTGTATCCGTTACTCGGCTCATTCATCTCTGGGATGATCATGTTGCTCGTCGTCAACGAACCAATCGCTGCACTCATGACATGGTTGATGGACACACTCAACGGCATGAGCGGAGCGAACGCCATCTTGCTCGGTGTTATCGTTGGTGGAATGATGGCCGTCGATATGGGCGGTCCAATCAACAAGACAGCCTACGTCTTCGGTACAGCGGCACTTACTGCCGGTAACCAAGAAGTCATGGCGGCCGTCATGGCCGGCGGGATGGTGCCACCACTTCTCGTCGCACTCGCATCGACTGTATTCGCACGTCAAAAGTTCTCGAAACAAGAACGTGAAGCCGGGAAGACAGCGTATATCATGGGAGCCTCGTTCATCACAGAAGCGGCCATTCCGTTCGCAGCGGCCGATCCGATTCGGGTATTGCCGTCAGCGATTCTCGGATCAGCCATCGCTGGTGGATTGTCAGCCTTCTTCGCCATCCAATTGCCAGCGCCGCACGGTGGAATCTTCGTCTTCCCACTCCTTGAAGGAGCTGGAAACGTCGCTATGAGCATGGGTCTTTACGCCCTTGCGATTCTTGCGGGAGCCTTGATTGGAGCACTTCTCCTCTCATTCTTGAAAAAACCATTGACGGAGACGCAAGCTACAACAACGCGTAACGTCGCTTGACCAGTACGACCGTAGGATTTCCTACGGTCGTTTTTTGTCAAATGATTGTCAGTCAAATCTGGAAGAAGTCTGATTTCGATTGGGTGATTTGTGGTAAAATACTTGTAAAACTTACGCTAAGGAGGGGGTACGGATGCTCGTACGGAAAGCCGAGCCAAAAGACGCTTACGGGATTGCGCGGGTGAGGGTGAACGGATGGCGCACAACCTATCGGGGAATTGTGCCGACCGACTTTCTCTTGAAGCTCGGTTCGAACGCGATCGAGTGGTCTGAAAAGGTCCGCAGCGCCCTCGCGAAACGAGAAGTCGAAGGGTTTGTCGCCATCGTCGAAGAGGAAATCGTCGGGTTCGTTCTTTACGGGGAAGAACGGACGGGCGAATATCCGGACCATCCGAATGAGATTTATGCGATTTACATTCTAGAGGACCATCAGCGTAACGGGATTGGTTCGCTATTGCTAGAGCGAGCGATTCAAGCGATGTCGAATCACGGGCTCATCATTTGGGCGCTCGAATTGAACCCTTACCGCACGTTCTATGAGCAACGTGATGGGCAGGTCATCGATGCGAAAGAGCGTTTATTCGGGGAACTCGCTCTGCGCGAAGTCGCCTACGGGTGGACAAAAGGGAATCACGACGCCATCGTCGGCGCATAATCGGACACGACTCTACTGTCGTGTCCTTTTTTTAGACTACACACAAAACAAAGGAACAGGCTAGGTGACTATGTGAACATCTATAGCATAACCAAATATCATCCTGAAACGAGAGGAAAAATTGACGAGTGGACGGAAATCACGGACATCCTCCGAACGTTTGACGGTGTCGTCTTCACGTTGGAGGAATATCTCCGCGTGGAATCGAATTACGTTGAAGCGATTGAGCGAATCATGGGTTATTTAGGAGTGAAGACATTGACTGTCTCCTACCTTGAACGACGTGATTATGCGTATCGCCCCTCTTCGAAAAGCGCGTTCAATGCGCTTTATCCGATCCGGATGAGAGATCTTCTTAAAAAAGTGAGGCCAGGGAAGGCACTGTCATGAGACCAAATCCCGAACATGCTTCGACTCATGTTAAGGAATGCGCTTTACGCTGAGTTAGAGTCTAAAGTGAATGAGTCAGACGAAGAGTATAGGTTCAAAGTGTTCTTTAGATACGACTATATGATGGGCGTCCATTCGGTTATAGATTTATCCCCGCTTCGAGACGAATTGTTGCGGATGGATATGTATCTTGAGAGTTGATTTGGCGAAGGAATTTAAAAGGAAGTTCCGCACGACTGACTGTACTGTAGCATGCGCTAAAGGAGTGATCCAATATGAACCGACGCATCGATACAGCTATGGCTTGGATGGATGCAACGCCAGACCGGATTTACAACGCTTTCCTTGATTCTGCCGAGCTCGTCGAGTGGCTCCCACCGGAAGGTATGTCGGCTCGCGCGACCGTGTTCGAGCCTTGGATTGGCGGCACGTACCAGCTCGTCCTTACGTATGAAGAAACTGATTTCGCCTCCGGTAAAACGACTGACCGGACCGATGTGTCGAAAGGACGCTTTGTTGACCTCGTCCCCGGTCTCAAGATTGTGCAGGTGGGTACATTCGAGTCAGCAGACCCCGCCTTTGCTGGAGAGATGATTCAGACGTGGTATTTAGAGGCACTCGATGGAGGAACACGCGTTACAATTGTTTGTGAGAACGTCCCACCGGTGATTCAGAAACAAGATCACGACACCGGGCTTCGCTCCACGCTCGACAATTTGGCCCGCTATTTGACCAACGACTGAGGCCGTTTGTTCGCTTTATGTGAACAAATGGTCTTTTTGTGTATGAAAAGGGTTTCAATAACGAAAAATAGAAAAAGGTGATGTTTTTTTGTCTAGGGTGTCAACATTCTCCTGCTTTGTCCGATACAAAGGTTAACATAACGAGTTTTTCTCGAGAATGGGAGTTGTTTTATGAGACGAATGAACGACCGAACCATCACCATCAAACAAAAATTGATTACGATGTCGTTAGTGCTATTATTGATTCCTTCTTTATTGATTGGGTTTGTCGCCTACAATCAGGCGAAACAGAAAATCACCGAACAAATTATGCAGTCGGCCCACGCGGGAGTGGAGCGGATGAATGATGAAATCACCAACCTGATTGAACCGATTCAACGCGATGTCGCGTTCTTTGCGGGACGGATTGATTCGTCCCTTTACGAGTCGGGGGCAGAGAACCTCGACTTGGAAGAGAAGTTTCTCGAGTATTTGGAGACGCATCCGAACGTGACGAATATCTACTACGCCTCGACTGGTGGCGAGATGACGATTTATCCGGCGCAAGAGTTACCGGATGATTACGACCCGCGCACGCGTCCTTGGTATGAAGCGGCCGAAGCGGCCGGTGGGAACGTCGTCGTGACGGACCCATATGTCGATGCAGCCTCGAACAAGATGATGATCACGCTGTCGCAGACAGGGACAGATGGTCGCGGGGTGATCGCGGTGGACGTCGACGTTGACGATATCGCAGCCGTCGCGGCGAGCATTCAAATCGGGAAAGAAGGCTACGTGACGATTCTTGATGCGTTACAACAGTTCGTCACCCATCCGACAATGGCGGCCGGAGAGAAAGGGGAGGGCGAATGGATCGAACCGCTCTATGCAGAAGATGCGGGCCGCTTTGCCTATGAGTTCGAAAATAAAGGCAAGCAGATGGATTTCATGACGAACGAGTTGACTGGTTGGAAGATTGCCGGGACGTTACATGATGAGGAAATCACGGATGAGACGTCCGGAATTCTTTGGACGACCGTTGGGGTCATCGGATTGATGCTCGTCTTGGCAGCGGGACTGCTCTATGTCATCTTACGCTCGATTTTGCGACCATTGAACCGTTTGACGGTCGGGGCTGAACGGATTCAAGCCGGTGATTTGACCGAAGATATCGTCGTCGAGTCGAATGACGAAGTCGGTCGTGTCGCCGCGAGCTTCAACGAGATGACGCGTTCCTTGCGTGCCATCATCCAAAATCTCGATCAATCAATCGGACAAGTCGCCGCCTCGTCACAGGAACTAATGGCCAACTCGGCGCAGAACACGGCTGCCTCGGAACAAATCGCCGGAGCGGTCCAACAGATGGCCGCCGGAGCGGACGACTCGAAACGTCAACTCGACGATAACGCTGTCTCGCTCCAAGCTATCACCGGTGGCATCATGCGTATCGCAGAAAGCTCGACCGACGTGTCAGAGCTGTCACGGGAGACGGCGCTCGAGGCTGAGAACGGGACGACTGCCGTCACTGAAAACGTGGCCCAGATGCAAGCGATTGACTCATCGGTCGAGACGTTCGGGAAAGTCATTCACTCGCTCGCCGAACGTTCGAACGAGATTGGCAATATCGTCGACGTCATCAACGGCATCGCGACCCAGACGAACTTGCTCGCTTTGAACGCTGCGATTGAAGCGGCACGGGCCGGTGAGAACGGGAAAGGCTTCGCCGTCGTCGCGAGCGAAGTGCGGAAGCTCGCCGAACAATCGCAACAGTCGACGAAACAGATTTCTGAGTTGATTGACAATATCAAACAAGAGACGGAGCGTTCGGTCCAGTTGATGAAAGAAGTGTCGGCCCATACGAAAGCCGGGCTCGAGACGACGGAAAACACGGCCAAGCGTTTCCGAACGATTATGACCCAGACGCAGGCGATGACGCCGCGCATCGAAGACGTGACGGCGACGGTCGAAGAGATTGCCGCCAACGTCGAAGAGGTCTCGGCCGCAGCGACACAAATCGCCCATATCGCCGACGAGAACTCGGTCGCCTCGAAGCAAGTGGCGGCGACGACGGAGGACCAACTCGGTTCGATGGAAGAAATCGCTCAATCCGCGAAGTCACTTGCGGATATGGCCGAAGAATTGCAGGAGCTCGTATCACGCTTCAACGTATAATAAAAAAAGGGATGATGATCTGTTCTAGGCAGATTATCATCCCTTTTTGTTGTTACAAATATGCTTTACTGACTGATGACCGATTGAATGCTCTGATTTGAAAGATAGTCGAAGAACTGTGACTCGGCGGCATCCATGACGCGCTTGATTCGGCAGCCCGATGCAGGTGTTTCCTGGACGAGCATACTGTGTTGTTTGGACGTCGTGTTCGAGCACTCGAACAGTTGTTGACGGCCTTCCATCGCCAGAATGACATCGAGGAAAGAAATGCGTGAAGCTGGGCGTGCGAGTTCGTATCCACCTTTTGCGCCAGGGACTGCATTGACGAGTCCATCTTTGCGTAAGTTGGTCATGATTTTTGACAGATAGCTTTCCGAGACGTTCAACACATCAGCCAATTGTTTGATCCCGGTCGGCCCGGACGGATTGAGGTTTGCCAAATAGGCTAACGCATGAAGGGCGTAGTCCGTACTTTTGGAGAATTGCATGGATCATGCCTCCTTTTTGGCAATAATGATATAGACTGGTTGATTCGCAATCGTCGAATCGGGGTGAACGATTTCAAGGATATTGAATCCGCTCGCCCGCATCGATTGCTCCATCTCGTTGGCAGTGACGCGGGGTCCTCGTGCCGTACTCTGTTTCTCTAATTCGAGGCATAAGAAGCGTCCGCCTGGTTTCAAAGTCCGATAAATTTCCGTGAGGGCGTCGTGCAGCGGAGACACCTCGTGGAGCGAAATCGTGGCGACCGTTTTGTCAATCGTATCGTTATCCAAAGGTAACTTTCGAAAATCTGCGAGGAGGGGAGATACATTCTCATGACCGAGCTTTAGCGCTTTCGTCTCGAGATAATCGAGAATCCCTTGATCATGATCGGCCGCAAACACCCGTGTGACCAAAGGAGCGAGTGGGAGACTCAAATAACCGGTCCCTGCACCCAAATCGAGAACATGGTCATCAGGTGCGAAAGACAAGAAACTTAATACTTCTTCTGCCGGCATCCGTTGAAGGGAGTCGAGTCGGGCCGCTTTTTTAGTGACTTGCTCATGCATGCATAAACACTCCTTTTATTATAGATATAATGAGTCTGCAATAACTATAATCAATCATCTCAAGTTTGTAAAGGCTAGCCGACTTGACGGAATCGTTTGTCCACAAAAAAAGGATGCGGGGACGCATCCTTTTTCAAAACTATCGTTTGCTCGACACTTGGTTGCGACCGCGGTTCTTGGCGACGTAAAGTGCCTCGTCCGCGTCTTGGAGCGCCTGTTCGACTGTCTTTCCGCCTTCGAGCGAACTGACGCCGAACGAGCACGTGACGCGCGGGACGGGACCGAATGGCTCGGCGTTAATCTTCTGCCGAAGCTTATCCGCGAGCTGGACACCATCGGCGAGCGTCGACTGCGGGGCGACGATTAGAAACTCTTCACCGCCCCAGCGGCCGATTGAGTCCGACTTGCGAATGTTGCGCCTGAGCAGTTGGGCGATCGATCGCAAGACGAGGTCACCGGTCGGGTGGCCAAACGTGTCGTTGACGAGTTTGAAATAATCGATATCGAGCATGATGACGGCGGCGGGTGCCCGGGTATCGACCGTCTCTTGAGCCGTCGTCGATAAGACGTCACCGACTTTCTTTCGGTTATAGAGCTCCGTCAACGGGTCGAGTGACGATAAGTGCTCCATCCGCTCTTCGTAGCGCCGTTGTTCGGTCGCATCCTCTAAAATACCGACACCGCCATCGAGTTGTCCTTCGGCTGAGAAGCTCGGGGACATCGTCGTCCGGATGAAGCGTGGCTGCCGCTCCGGTGCCTTGTACCAGCCCGCCATGCGAATCGTCTCCCCGTTCAAGACGTTCCGGATGGCGCCCAAGAAGTCGAACGAGGAAGAGCTACATCGCTCGAATATTAGATTCGAGGTCGGAAGTATCCCAAGTAAATGGACAAATGATTCATTGTAGCTCACGATTTGGCCGTGCCGATCGAAGGCGAACAGGCCGATTGGAAGCTGGTCCCATGAGGAAGGATCGGGTTTCGTGGTGTGCGTGTCATGATGAGTCCGTTCTTGATCAGCCATTGTATGACATATGCGTGAACGCATACTTCCTCCTTTCCTAACCGTAGCGGTAGTGTAGGACGTTCGTACTGATACTTTATACCCTAAATCGGGAAAGAACTAGCGAGTATTCTTTTAAAAGCTAACAAAATTTAGAATATGACGAGAAACCGTCACAGCTTGTTGTGAGATGATCTTTCAGCTCAACCACATCAAAATCGCCCCATCATGTCGATGGCTAATCCGACACGATAGGGCGACTCAAAAGAATAGAGATTATAAGATTGGACTGAGCAATCGTGACACGCCTTCGCGCATCCGGACGGTCCATTTCCGGGCTGCGTAATCGTCGACAGTGTACTTCCGGCTGACGGCGACGTCTGACTCGAACAATGAGGCAAGTTCGAGCGCGACTCGCTCGTCATAAATGACGGCGTTCACTTCGAAGTTCAAGCGGAAGCTGCGGGCGTCCAAGTTCGTCGTCCCGACGGTTGAAATCTCATCATCGACGACGAGCGTCTTGGCGTGCAGGAAACCTTGTCCGTACATATACACGTTCGCCCCATAGTCAAGCAGTTCACCGAGAAACGATAGTGACGCCCACATGACGAACGGGTGGTCGGGTTTGCCGGGAATCATGATGTCCATCTTGACGCCGGACAGGAGTGCCATCTTACAGGCGTCCATGAAACTCGCATCCGGGATGAAGTAAGGCGTCTGAATAATGACGCGCTCCTTCGCCGACATAATCATTTTAATCATCATGTTTTTCAAATGTTCCGTGTCGGAGTTCGGACCGCTCGTCACAATCTGCATCGGCGACATATCCTTGATATCGTGGCGGGCGAAACAGAACGAGTTCTCCGGGTCGTGATGCTTGCTGCCGGAATAGTTCCAATCGAGAATGAACCGGTGTTGCAGGTGATAGACGACATCCCCCTCAACACGGAGGTGTGTATCGCGCCAGTAACCAAACTTCTCGACGAGGCCGAGGTATTCAGTCCCGACGTTGAACCCGCCGACGTAACCGATTTTGCCGTCGATGATGACAACTTTCCGGTGGTTCCGATTATTCAATTTAAAGTTGATGAGGCCAAATGTCGGCGGGAAGAAGACACGGACCTCGCCGTTATGGGCAATCAATTCTTTGAAGTCGGAGTTGCGGAGGCTGCGCGAACCGACCGCGTCATAGAGGAGCCGCACTTTGACACCGGCCTTGGCCCGTTCAATCAGTTCATGGATGAGCGCCTTCCCGAGCGCATCCCGCTGAATGATGTAGTACTGGATATTGATTTCCGTCTCGGCGCTCCGAATATCGTCCATGAGCGCTTTAAACTTCTGTTCCCCGTCGTGCATGATGGCAGATTTGTTGTGGACGCTAATGAGCGATTTCGAAGAGCGCAAGTTCATCTCGAGCAGTTGCTCGTACTTCTCGAATAACGGTTGAGCAATCATCGTCTCTTTCCGGCGAATCTGCTCGATTTGACTGTCGACTTGAAGGGCGTGGAACGAGCGCTCTTCGACGCTCAAGTTGAAGAAGTTATCTTTCTTCAACTGACGTCCGAGAAACATGTAGACGATGAACCCTAGGATTGGTAAGAAAAATAAAACGAGCAGCCATGCCCACGTCGCCCCGACGTCACGGCGCTCCGCGAATATGACGGCTAATGCGAACAATAAATTCAATCCGAGGACGATATATAGTCCCCAACTAATAATGACCGACCAATCCATGCGACCAACTCCCTAAACGACAATTTCACTGCATAGATTAATAATACCTCATTCAAGGGAATAGTAAGCTATCGAAACATAAGGAGGAGACAGAGATGCATTTACAAGTGAATTGGAAACAAGGGATGGCGTTCCAGACGACGACGCCGTCGGGGCATGATGTGACGCTCGACGCCGGGGAGGAAGTCGGTGGTCTCAACACCGGTCCACGGCCGACCGAGATGCTCCTGCAGGCGACGGCGGCCTGTACAGGCATCGATATCGTCTCGATTTTGCATAAGATGCGCTTACCGCTCGAGCGGTTCGAGATGAACATCGACGGTGTCCGGGCGACGGAACATCCGAAGAAGTTCACGGCGATTCACATCTTATACGTCCTCGATGGGGACATGCCTGAAGAGCGGGTCCGTCGTGCCATCGAGTTGTCGGTTGATCGCTACTGTTCCGTATCGCACAGTCTGAACGCGACAATGACGTATAGTTACCAGTTGAACGGAGGCGAGGTCGTCCCGTTCACGTGATGTGAGCAAGATGGTTGAAACGAGTCGAAACAGTCCGTTATATTTGTATTTCAAATACTGCAATACAAAGGAGGACGTTATGATTCGACTCGCGACGAAACGCGATGCCAAGCACATCGCGGACCTAATCGAACAACGAGCCGTAGCGTTAAAACAACAAGGTAGCGACCAATGGACGGAATATTTGGAGCAGGACCTCATGGATCGGGTGCAGACGGACATCACCTCGGGACACGTTTACGTGTACGAGCAAGACGAATCGGTATTGGCCTCGATCGCCTTACTTCCGGCAGATGACTGGGACCACAATTTATGGGAAGATGGCGAACGCGGTCAATACATCCATCGGATCGTCGTCAGCGAACGATTGAAAGGCAGAGGCGTCGGTCAGCAACTGATGGAGCACGTCTTGCGTGAGGCCGACACACATGAACCGATTCGGCTCGACTGTGTGGCTGACAATGCGTTCTTGAATAGTTATTATCCACGGTTTGGCTTCGTCTTCGTGGACTCACGGGACGGATACAACACGTTCGAATACAATATGGATGAGAGTGTCAGTGCGTAAGGGGTCGACCAACCCCTTTTTTTGATATACTGAGAAGCGAATTGATGGGAGGAAACAAGATGATCAACACAATACTTGTCGGTTTCGGTTTTTCCGCGACGACATTCCATTTACCATTTTTACAGGAGCTCGATGACTTCCATATCGCTGGTGTCGTCTCATCACGCCCTAAAGACGTACGAGCCGTCCTTGGCGACGTCACGGTGTATACGACGCTAGATGAGGCACTTGCAACAGAGGCCTCGTTGTTCGTCATCACGACGCCATCCCATTTACATAAAGACATGGTCGAACGGTGCCTGACAGCGGGGAAAGACGTGCTCGTCGAGAAGCCGGCGTTCGTGACGACAGAGGAAGGGGAGGCGTTGATCGCGCTCGAACAAGCAAGTGAGGGAATCGTCAACGTCTTCCATAATCGCCGAATGGACGGAGACTTCTTGACTGTCAAACGATTGCTCGAGGAACATCGTCTCGGTGATTGGAAAGTCGTCGAGTCACGGTTCGACCGGTTCCGTCCGACTGTCCGTGACCGTTGGCGCGAGAACGCTGGGCCGGGCGCGGGCATTCTATTTGACCTCGGCAGCCACTTGATCGACCAAGCACTCGTCTTGTTCGGGAAGCCGGACAAAGTATCGGCCGATGTCATGGTTCAACGTGACGGGGGCCAGTCCGATGATGGGTTCCATGTGACGTTGCATTATGGAGAGAAGCGGGTCTATCTTCGCTCGAACCCGTTCATCGCCATCGAGGCGCCGCGGTTCGAAGTGCACGGGACGGAAGGCAGCTTCCTCAAATTCGGGCTCGATCCACAGGAGGCGTGTCTCCGGAACGGAGAAGTCAGATGCCCCGACCGTGAGACCGGAGCGGTCGTCACGGATTCGGAAACAACGATTGACATCGAACCGGGCGGCTATGTGACATTCTATCAAGCGCTCGCGGATAGCTATACGACACGACGTCCGCTCGTCCTACTTGAGGACGCGCTATTGACGACACGTGTCATCGAGACGGCCCGTGAGTCGTCCCGTTCCCAACGTGTCCTCGACTTCAACTCATAATTTTGTAGGGCGACCTGCCGTGTTCGGCACGGTCGTCTTTTTCCATAATTTAAAAGAAATCATGATGATTTTATTGTGAATGAACAAACTCGCTTCATGTTTGTTAACAACAAAAAGCTATCCGTCTCTTTCAAATAGTCAGCGGTGAATGGGAACAGGACATAGGAAACGACTTCAGACTGTCCTGTCACGCTTCGAACCAATGACGAATATTAGGAAGAGGGGAACGGATGATGTTCAATCAAATCGTGAAACACCGTTGGGAGTGGGAGAACTGGTTGCGGGAGGTCAACTGTGATTCGTATGACCATTACGACTACGTGTTGGCCAACTGTGAACCCGGCGAGCAGCCTGAGTTGTATATCGCGGCCAAAGATGACGGGATCTTACTCTACCCGTACATCCGTCGTCCGATCGCGCATCGCCACGACGACCTCGTGACGGCGTACGGTTATGGCGGCCCGTTCCGTAAAGGCAACTTCACGAACGAGGACGTCAAGGAGGCACGCAGACTTTTTCTGCAACGCCCTGAAAATCAAGCAACCGTCACCGAGACGATTCGTTATCATCCATGTCGCGTCGATCCGGACTTGATGCAAGTATTTGGGCAAGCCGTCCCGATTCGGCAGACGGTCCACGTCCGACTTGATGATTCGTTCGAACAGCTTGAGCAACGTTTCAGCAAGATGACGAAACGGAACGTGAAGCGTGCTGTACGTGAACAGGTGACGGTCGCTCGTGGGCAGTCGAATGAACTGTGTGAGTTCATTCGACTGTATCGGGCCACGATGGACCGGCGTGCTGCGAACGACATCTATTACTTCCCGGACCGATACTTCGAGGACCTATGGAACAGCGATACGTGTGAGACGGAATTATTGTTTGCCGTCCATGACGGCATCATCGTGGCGGGCGTGTTCATGTTGTTCGGAGATGACGGGGCCCACTATCATCTTGGCGGGTCGGAAGCGGACTATTTGGCGCTCCGGCCGAACCACTTCTTGTTCCGGGAGATGATTCGTCGAGCGGTCGAGAAGGACAAGGTGTACCTTCATCTCGGTGGCGGTGCGACCGGGGAAGATGCGCTCTTTCATTTCAAGCAGAATTTCTCGAGTGACGAGCCGCTCACGTATTACATCGGTCAAGCCGTGCTCGACGAGGTGGTCTATCACCGGTTGAATCAAGATCATCTGCTCCGCCACGGACCATCTGATTTCTTTCCGCTCTATCGGACACCGGTCGCAGAGACGGTCGCCGAAGTGCAAGCGGAACGATAACAAAAAGGTTCTCACTCCATTTCGAGTGAGAACCTTTTTGTATTAAGCGGCTTCTTCGTCAGAAACAGCCATTTTTTCGGTTTGGCGCGTGATTGGGAAGTTTTTGAACAGCTTACTACCTACGAGTCCGGCCACGATCCCGACTCCGAACAAGATGAGCGCCGTCACGGTCACGGTCTGCCAATCATTGAAGCCGTACATGACGAGCAGTCCCGGAATCCCGGCAGCAGAACCTGGGGCATCGTTCACCATGCCGGTCATGGCGACGATGAGTCCGGCAATCGCACCGCCGACGAAGTTGACGCTGTAAATCGGGATCGGGTTCGCCGAGATGAGGTCTGCTTGCGTGAGCGGTTCAATTGCGACCGATAGTTGGTCTTTCTTCGTCCCGATGTTCAAGCGCTTGAACAGCAAGAAGTTCATCGAAATCGACGCCGTCAACGCAAGGGCGGCAATGGCCATTGGCACACCTGTCAAGCCGAGCATCGCCGTGAGTGCCATCGAGCTGAGTGGCGACGTCGAAACGACCGTGACGATCCCCCCAAGGACAAGTCCCATCACGACCGGGTTCTGTGTCGCGGCGAGTTCGATGACCGCACCGATTTGTGTCAGCGTGTTCGTGACGAGCGGATCGACGCCTGTCGCCACGAGACGGGCGAGCGGAGCCATGATGATGACGTAGAAAATCATGTCGACACCGGCCGGCAAGTGCCGGTCTAATTTACGACCGGCGAGCGCGAGGATGTAGCCGGCGAAAAAGCCGGGAAGAATCCCGAAGCCCGCGACCGATAGTCCGAGCATGAGCGCGTAGACCGGATTGATGCCGAGGGCAATCGATACGAGCGCGGCTGCGGCCGGACCTGATAATGAACCGGCTGCTTGTCCGACTTCTTCATATAAAGGAAGCGGGAGCAGACCGCCGATGGCGTAGGCGTTGAATGCCTCGACCAAGAAACTGGCGATGGCGGCGCCGGCTAGGGCGCCCATCGCTTTCATCCCGAACGGAGCTTTGTAGCTGAATAATGTGAATAAGGCAAGAATCAACAGTAAAAGTGCGATACCTTGAATAATGACCATATGGTGTACCTCTTTCTCTCTGTTCTATATTTCCTCTATAGTTAACCATTCGAACGGTTCTGTAAAGCCATTTCATCCATCTGACACGACTTTTTTTGGTGGTAGCGTTTCCATCTTAGGTATTGGATAATTGTGAACAAAATTAACTGTGAAATTCACGAAAAAACAAGCTCATATGTGTCAGTCCGGTCCGGAGTGGGAACAGAAAGGGGAAAGACTTTTGATATAGGAATGACCAAGGAGGAGTAGAGATGCAAATGGAGACAAAAAACTGGCACGCACTCGAACCGGATGCGGTAAAGAGTTTGCTCGAGACGGACACAAACAGCGGTCTGTCAAAAGGGGAAGTGTCAAATCGGCAAGAGCAGTACGGGAAGAACGTACTGCCCGAGAAAGAGAAGACACCTGAAATCATAAAATTTTTGCGTCAATTCAATGATATTCTTGTCTTCGTCTTACTTGGTGCCGCTGTCGTCACCGGCTTTTTAGGGGAGTACATCGATACGATCGTCATCGTGCTCGTCGTGACGATTATCGCGGTCGTCGGTTACCTTCAAGAGAACAAGGCCGAGCAAGCGTTAGAAGGTATCAAAAAGTTACTTGAGACGAAAGCGAGCGTCATCCGTGACGGCAAGCAGAGCCAAGTCGACTCGAGTGACCTCGTCGTAGGGGACATCTTGGTCCTTGCCGCCGGGGACAAGGTCCCGGCTGACGCCCGTGTCATCCAAGCCGAGAAATTCAAAGTCGAGGAATCGGCATTGACGGGTGAAGCGACGACGGTCGAGAAGAAAATTCAAGTCGTCCCGGAAGACGCCGTCCTCGGTGATCGCAAAAACATGATTTATTCGGGTACGAGCGTGGCGACAGGAAGCGCGAAAGCAATCGTCACGTCAATCGGAGAAGGCACGGAACTCGGCCAAATCAACGCCTCGATTGCTGAAGTCGAGACGGTGAAGACGCCGCTCATTCGCCAGACGACGAAGTTTGGTCAGACGGTATCCATCGCCATCCTCGTCATCTCGGTCGTCATTTACGCGTTCGGTTACTTCGTCCGCGATTTCGATCCGATTGAGTTGATGCTGACGACAATCGGTCTCGCCGTCGCCGCGATTCCAGAGGGATTACCGGCAGTCATCTCAATCATCCTTGCGCTCGGTGTCCGGAACATGGCCGAGAAGAAAGCCATCGTCCGCAGCTTACCATCGGTCGAGACGCTCGGTGCCGTATCGGTCATCTGTACCGATAAGACCGGGACGTTGACGAAAAATGAGATGACCGTCAAACAAGTCGTCACGGCTAAACACGACATCGAAGTGTCAGGGAGCGGTTATGAGCCGGACGGTGATTTGGAATTGAACGGCCAACCGTTCGATTTGGATGATGACGAGTCGATGATCGATTTGCTAACGGTCGGGAAAACGTGTAATGACGCCCAGTTGTATGAAGAAGGCGGCGAATGGGTCGTCAATGGTGACCCGACGGAAGCATGCTTGCTCACGCTCGCCGAGAAGGCGGAGCGGCCAATCGAACGTTTGGACGTCATTTCGAAGATTCCATTCGATTCGGAGTACAAATATATGGCGACGCTCGTCGATTATAAAGGCGAGCGCATGATTTTCATCAAAGGGGCGCCGGACCGCCTGTTCGATATGGCGGAAGACACGGAGTTTGACCGCGCCTATTGGGATGAGAAACGAAAAGAGATTGCCGATCGCGGACAACGCGTGCTCGGAGGCGGCTTCAAGCGAGTCGACGCCTCGAAAGAGACGGTCGACCACGAAGACGTCGAGAACGGCATCACGTTCCTCGGGCTTTATGGTATCGTCGATCCGCCACGTCAAGAAGCAATTGAAGCGGTCGCGGCTTGTCGTGACGCAGGAATCCGTATCAAGATGATTACCGGCGACCATAAAGACACGGCCGTCGCCATCGCGCGAGAACTCGGTATGGAAGTCGAAGGTGCCCTCGAAGGGAAAGAATTGACGAACATGACCGACGAAGAAATCAAAGAGGCGTCGATTCATAATGATGTCTTCGCCCGGACGAGCCCGAACGATAAACTTCGTCTCGTCAAAGGGTTGCAACAGAACGGCTTAATCACGTCGATGACCGGAGACGGCGTCAATGACGCACCAGCCTTGAAACGGGCCGACATCGGTGTCGCGATGGGGATTAAAGGAACGGAAGTCGCGAAAGAGGCCTCGCAGATGGTCCTCGTCGATGACAACTTCAAGACGATTTACAACGCCGTCCGTGAAGGACGCCGTGTCTACGATAACTTGAAGAAGACGATTTTGTTCTTGCTCCCGACAAACGGTGGACAAGCACTTCTCGTCGCCATGAGTATCTTGCTTGGTGCAGCGGCACCACTTAGCCCGGTTCAAATCCTCTGGGTCAACATGGTGGTCGCCATCACGCTCTCGCTCGCTATCGCATTCGAGCCGCTTGAAGAGAGCACGATGAAACGGCCGCCGCGCCCTGCGAACGTGCCGTTGTTAAGTCGCTATTACATTTTCCGCATAACGTTCGTCTCGATCTTAATCGGGGGCGGTAGTTTAATTATCAACTATATGCTCGGTGATTTCGATTATTCGACCGATAAGTTGCAGACAATTACGCTCAATACGATCGTCATGGCGCAACTGTTCCACTTGTTCAACTGTCGGACGGAGCTCGCGCCAGCGTTCAACCGTCATTTCTTCGACAATAAAATCGCCTTTGTCGTCTCAGCACTACTGATCGGGCTCCAGTTGTTCATCACCTACGTCCCGTTCATGCATACGCTGTTCGGTACGGCACCGATCGAGCTGCAAGACTGGATTTATCCGGTCGCGTTCGGTCTCATCGTCTTTGTCATCGTCGAAATCGAGAAAGCCATCTCGCGTCGTGTCATCGGTAACAAAGACATACACTGATGTTTTAGTGAAGACGGAATGTGGAATTAAAGCATTATGCAGAGGAGGGATGCTCAATGAAACGTGATGAATCACAACCTGGGGTACACCCAGATCCAGTCCCGGATGAAGAGTCAGATCCGGCCACTAAACCGGCACCGACCCAACATCCAGATCCGGACCCGGAACAGGACAATGACGACTCAAACTAAGGACGCCGATGCTTGATAGGCGCTTCATACAAAAAGGGATTTCCGATCAATGTCGGAAATCCCTTTTTACTGTTATTTCTTCGGTGCCGGGCTGCGATACTCGGTCATCTTGTCGAATTCTTTCTCATTGAAATACTCGACGACGACGAAATCGCCGACCGGACATTCCCAACGGTCTTTGGCGATTTGACACTCTTTCAGTGTCACTTTCTGGTCGTACATATCAAGCTCGAGCGTGTCCTTCAAAAACTGATCGACTTGTTTGTCGTTAATTTTGAAGTATTCGCTCAAGATGATGTCTTCGCCTCTGTCGTTCGTATGCGTCATCACTTTAAAAAATCTCATTGGTGTACCTTCTTTCGTCTGTAAGCTGAATTCTCAGTATAAAGGAGCTGGACTGATTTGGGAACCGTCATCCCGGTTTCCATAGAGATGCCCCTTCCTTGTTGAATGTGAAAGGGGCTCGTCTCATTTTAATTTGTGGCGGTTCGGTGGTGCCTCGTTGAACGGTTGTTTATGGCGAATGATTAGCCAGAACAACAAACCGAACAAGGGGATATAAGGCAGAGGCCACAAACTCATCTTGTAGCGCCTGGCATCCCGATTCATCAACGTGATTTGGATGAAGGCGAGCAAGACGAAATCGACCGTCATCGTCCGGACGAACTGGTTCTGTTCGACGTAAGACCAATATTCGGCCACGTTCCCGGTCGTTGATGCGGCGATGAACAAGCCAATCGTGACGAGCAAGAGTAGCACCCCGAGCAGTCGCGTCGGGAGCGGCTTAATCGGTGTCGGATAAGGCGACTGCCGCGCGAACGCCAAGTACGGGGCAATGATGAAGCCGCCGACGATGAAACCGGTCGCTGCCGGTATGAGAGGATTCGGGCGCAACTGGTTCACCTCAGACCAAAGAAGCGGGAACAAGGCGAGCGGATAGACGCCTAGGATGCTGAAAAGGGAAAGCGAATATCCTTCATAGGCGTCCGTATTATACGTGATGAAATCGAGCAAAAACCGGCTCGAGAACGGTTCATTCGGACCGAGGAGCGCGATAGCAATCGCAGTGGACCACGGAATGAGTAAAAACTTTCTAGTCATGCCCAACACCTCGAGTCTGTCTCTGTTTCCATTAGTATACCCTGGAATCAAGCGAACAAAAAATGAGAAGTGTCAATCGACACGTTCTCATTGATTTTCACGAGCATACGCTTTAATCATCGTCACGAGTTGCTGGGTCTCGTCTGAGTCTGATTCGAGTCGGATCCCGTAATCATATAAACTTCCCATTTGTCCGCGGTGCCTGACGTGGCCCGTTAAGTCGAGCGGTTGAATCAACGGGACGAGATCCAATTTGACCTGAACTTTCAGCCCTTCGGAAAGTGGGAATAAGTAGTCGCACCGCATCTTCAGACCGTGGGCGCTGATATTGAGCAGTTGTGCTTCCCCGTCATGCAGTTCTTTGTCTTCCCAAATGAGGCGATATGGGATGAAGCGGGGATTCGGTAAAATATAGCGAAACGTTTCTTGTCGTCGATAGCGCATCGGTTCACCTCATTTCTCTACCTAGATTATCGGCTATTTGAAGTGAATCGTGAAGGGGTGAAGCCACCAAAATTTAGGAAGCGCGGTTTACAGAATTGCAAACGCTTTCTATAATAGAAAGACAGAGTTGGTGAAGGAGGGATCGTATGAACGTCAAGGACTTACTCCGACGCTATTCGATCGACGAACCAATCATCTACGCGAAAAATCTACACGGGCAGTGGATCAAATTGGAACAACTGCCGCCCTACACCATACTAGAGGTCGAGGCGACGGACGAGGCCATCGAGGCGCTCGCCATCGACGCGTACGTGGCGCTCACCGTTTGTCGGGAGAAATCGTCGCTTGAAGATGCACGCCCTTATGCGGTGCGGCTTCATATCAAAGGAAAGTAAAAACCGCGAGCCCATCGGCTCGCGGTTTTTGATTAAGCAGCTTTTTCTGTCTCGCCGTCCTGTGGGACGGTCCGTTTCGCATAATACATGAACGGTGTCGCCATCCAGGCGATAATGAACTTGGCGACATATGTCGTGATGAAGATGTTCCACCAGATATCCCATTCCATGCCCCAGAAGGCAATCGTACAGAAAGTGAGCGTATCGATGAACTGAGAGACGACGGTCGAACCGGTCGTCCGAAGCCACAGTTTTTTCTCACCCGTTTTGGCGCGAATCTTCGAATAGATGAAGACGTCGAACAGTTGCGAGACGAGGTACGCGGCGAGACTACCGAGCGTGATGAGCGGAAGCATCGAGAACAGCGCTTTGAAGCTCTCATGCATGAACAGTGCCTCTTCAAACGGCTCATAAAGCAATGCGAATTGCATGAGCACGGTCGAGACAATCAAGATGAAGAAGCCGAGCCAGACGCCTTTACGGGCGGTGTGACGACCGTATTTTTCATTCAAGATATCTGTCGCTAAATAAAGGGAACCGTAGACGATATTCCCGAGAGTAAAGATGAAACCACCGATTACAATCTGCTGCGTCACTTGGATGTTGGCGACGACCGAGGCCATCGCGATCCAGGCGAACAGTCCGACGCGTCCGAACAGCTTGTAGCTGAGGACGAGCAGACCGAGCGTGAGCAAGGCAGAAGGAATCCATAACCATTCATTGAGCATGGGGATCGTACTCCTTCCAAATCATTCATTCTGTCAACTTTACAAGTTTATAGAGGAACGGAAACTGTGTCAAGACAGTTTCCATGACCAAAAGAAAAAGCGACCTGTCCTGATAAGGAAAGGTCGCTTCATTTGATGCCTCCGACGAGAATCGAACTCGTGCTGCAGCATTGCCATTACTATTTTGGTTTTTCGTGGAAGTTGAAACATTTGAAGAATCGTGTCATTTGGGGATTCTACTAATATGAAACTTTAAAATTCTGTGGAATAAATTGTAAATTATCCTGAGCGTGGGTGTTAGGTCTGCACAGTGCTGTGCGCAAGCTCATTGTATTGAATGATATATGGGGAAGGAACGTTATTCGGAATCGCTGCTACGGAGTACGGTCCTAATTTCACTTGTTCTTCTATCTGACTATCTGACTCGGTCTCGGTTGCTTCGACATTATTAGTCTCAGATACTCCAGTATCCTTAGACGGTGAAGAAAGGTAAATCGCAAACGCGAACAATAAAACCGCTCCAGGCACACCCATTATTTGTCCAGATACCCTTCTCATTTTGAGCATTTTCTTTGTTGGGACTCCTTGCAACTCATTATCCTTTTTAATCTCGCCTTTTGTCGCAGAATGAAGTAGGAAAGAGACAGCTAATACCGAACCGGACAACATGAATAAAAGATCTAACACTATTATCACTCCTTTCATTTTGTCCATTCCATTATGTAAATTGTAGCACCCACACTACACATAACCACATTTGTTAAATAAGGTCTTTAATTGTAATTATAAACCTATTTTAATGGACTTATGGAAATGACAATATTGTTTATTTTAGGAAAGGAGCGGAAGTGACTCGAGAAATCAGTTATAATATCACTTGAAAGGTGGGCAAATTATGAAAGTTATATCGGCAGTGATTTTATTATGTAACTCTTTATGGATGACGATTTATTTGTATGGCGAGTATGCTGTCAGTTCCACTAAATTTAATCCTTCTTTAGTAATATTTCCTGTAGCACTTTTTATACTGTCTATCATTTTCTTTTTCACTTCTAAAGAGAGCTATCAACCCAAAGAAAACAAATTGAATGATCAGTTAAAAGTTTAGAAAAGACTAGGGAATGCATCAAATGAGCAATTAAGCGTCCTTAGGGGCGTTTTTGTCGTCTGTCAAAGCTTCATTCACGAATTAATAAAAAGCACCTCTTGCAAGATACAGGAAGTGCTCTGAACCTCTTGGTTGAGCGGTATTTTTGATGCTTCCGACGAGAATCGAACTCGTGCTGTAGCATCACCGTTTCTATTTTGGTTTTCGTGGGAATGCGAACGCTCGAGAATTCGCGCCGTTATGTGGGTTTAAAGTCTTGAAACTATAAGAAAATGTTTGAAAAACTTTGAATTCGCCTGTGCATGGGCGGTGAGTATGACTTTACAGTGCACAATATCAGAAGATTAACTGCTTAGCAATTTTGTCTTTTGCGCATCAAATTCATCTTGTGATAAAACGCCTGCATCGAGCAGTTGCTTGAGTTTTAATAATTCGTCCGCTGCGCTGATTGAAGTGGCAGCAACGGTTTGTTGAGTCGGTTGAGCTAGCAGATCCTCGACGTAATCACGAAGTTTTAAAGCAAGGTAGTACTCTTTTTTTACAAATAAGATTGAATTTTCATCTTTCACTGCATCCATGACGCCCGCTGTATCTTTACTTCCCGAGAAGATGAATTGGATGTAACCTGTCGTGAGTCCAGGCTTCTTCACTTGAACCCCAGAGAGCGAGCTGATGCGAATATTTTTATCACCGCCACCGTTGTTGATTCGGTTCATAAAACCACGTCGTGAAATCTTGATAAATCCATTCTCTACGGTCACTGTTGTTTTACCATTCGACTTGAAATCGAATACGTTACTCATTGCTATTTCCTCCCTAACTATAATCGGGTATATGGTGTGAGAAATTATTTAACTTTAATCTGTGTACCATTCATTTTCAAAATCTGACCATCTGAAATCGTGACATATGTCGGAGACTCGATATTGTTGTTTGTAACGATATCCATTAGGTTGCCTCGTGTGCCATTTGTGATTTCGTAATAACCCATGCCCGAAGTGGGTTCGATTTGGTATTCACCGGCGGGGATATCAGTCCCTACTCGATACATACCCTCAACGTAATATCCGCTCTTAGGCTTCAGTTCGTCATTCACTTTATCTAATGGCATGAACCAGCCGCTCGAGACAGTTAGATATTCGCCGTCGTTCATAGTTAAAATAGCATGCCCTATTATATTATCGTTTGTAATGATTGATGTAAGTTCGCCAGTCGAGTCTTTAGCGAGCTGGTAATACGTCATTCCACCATCGGCTACAATCAAATAAGTTCCAGCGTCGATATCTGTTCCAACTTTATAGTTTCCTGCAGGTTGCTTTCCTTTGGCCTCTTCAGCAGCTTGCGCTTCGGCCAGAGCTGTTTCTTGCTCTTCTTTTTTCTTAGCTTCTTCAGCCTCTTTCTTGGCCGCTTCTTCGGCCGCCGTTTTGTCTTCCTCGCTTGTGTCAGCTGTTGCGGTTGCAGGTTCTTCTACTAAAGGTTGTGTAGCCGTATCTTCCGGATCGCCTGTGAATGTTGAGAATGCAGCTAAGCCAATGACGACAGTGACGATAATTCGAGCTACTTTGTTAAACTTTTCATACTTCCACATTAGGAAAAGACCCAATGGGAAGAAGAAGATTAACGTCAGAATAACAAACCAAGTTTTTTCGAAAATCCTCATAAAAATTACCTCCTATTTTCAATTCGGCTTTAGTATATCATCGGATTTATGCAAATCGCTTTACATTAAAAGGAGATTTATAGTAATCGTTCGACAAAGAATTATTATTTTCGACAATGAAAAACAAATTGTGCAATTTTTGTTCAATGACAAAAAAGAAAGCACCTCCTGCAATATACAGGAAGTGCTCTGAACCGCTTAGTTGAGCGGTATTTTTGATGCCTCCGACGAGAATCGAACTCGTGCTGCAGCATTACCATTGCTGAGGTCTGCCACTAACCTACAGAGGCGGTTACATCTAGTATGTTACACAGTCTGTCATGAAATTTCAAGCTTTTTTAGAATAATAAGACCCCCGTCCTCCTCATGGTGAGAAGGGCGGGGGTGCGTTGGATCAAGCTTACTTCGTCCGGACCCAAACAGCTCCAGCCGAATTGTCTTTCGCTTCGCCGACGACGTCGACGACGAGTCCGTATTGTGGAAGTTTACGGCCCGCATCTGGGATGAGCGAGTTGATGTACGTTTTGGCGTCGTTGAACTGTTTCACGCCTAGTTGAGCTTTGTAGTCATAGATGCCACGGCTCGGTGAATCGATGTACCATGGGAGCGTCTTATCTAAGCTGAACGCCGCATCTGCGATCTGGTAGCGCGTGCTGCCAGCGACTGTCTCTTGACCGTTCAAGTTACCGATAAGGGCCTCAGGATGCGAGTCGACGACACCGAGGAAACCTTCACCCGGGTGAATCCCGACCCAGTTGTCTGAGAACGAATCATCCGCATACCAGACGACGAGACCTGTGTTGTACTTGACGCCACGGCCGTTCAAGAGACCTGTGTCTGCACCAGCATGGTTGCGCCATTCAAGGTAATAGTAGTGAGGTTTCGTGTCATAGCCGTCCGACTTGACGAAACCGTCGAGCGTGACTTTCTCTGCGCCTTCCGCATCGTCTGCGAGAAGCGATTGACCGCCTGACGTAATCGACAAGTTGTCGAGTGCGAACCCTTCAAGGGCAAGTCCACCGTCTGTCACGTATTCGAAGACGATTTGCACGTCTTGACCCACGAATTGAGACAAATCGTACGATTTGTTCACCCAAGCACCGTTCGTCGATTCCGCACCGTTTCCAGTGTTGTCATCGCCGTAGACGTCAAGGACGACTTCTTTGCCGCCGCTGAGTGCTTTCACGTACAAGTAGTCATAGTCAAATTCGATATCGAAACGTGTGTCGAAAGCGAGCGTACCGTCCGCGCCGAGTTTGACCGTCGGTGTTGCGAGTTCGGTATGCAAGTTATCGCCTTTTGTCGAGTAGTAGTAATACTCGCCGAATGCTGGCTCGATGCCTTTTACTTTCTTGTCTGGAAGGTTTACTTTCAACAATCCAGGGTTCGTCGATTTCGTCACGGATTGATCGAGTTTCGAGACGAAACCTTGTTGTGTGATGTCTTCAAGATCAACTTCCGTGATGTTCGCCCAGTTGCCGCCCATCAATTTTTGGAAGTACTCTTTGTTTTGTGGCGAGAAGCTCGTCGGCTCCGTACCTGCCACTTTACCAGCCCAGCTGCCGCCACTCATGATCGACCATGATTGGACCGGTTCGCCTTGACCTGTGTATTGTGTGTCGTATTCATCTGGAAGACCGAGGTCGTGACCATATTCGTGAGCGAAGACGCCGACTGCGCCGTCTTCCGGTTGAATCGTATAATCGAATGCCGCCATTTGACCGCCCCAGTACGGGACGTCTGCTGTCGTTCCAGCTACACGGTAAGGGCTGTTCCCGACGACCCAACGGTGTGACCAGACTGCGTCATCACCAAGGACACCGCCACCCGCTTCTTGGCCAGTACCGGCATGGATGATCATCAAGTGGTCAACCAAGCCGTCCGGCTCGTTGAAGTCGCCGTCACCGTCGAGGTCATATAAATCGTATTCATCGTATTCGGCGAGGTCCATGCCTGAGGCGACCGCCGCGTTCAACGTATCTTTGACGAGTTGACGCGGACCTGGTCCGATGTTGTCATTCCCGCCAGCCGGATTATCACCACCGTAGTCTTTCGCCGTACCCGGGACAGTCAACCAGTCAGAAACCGTGCCGTCGACCGTGTAGCTGCCGCCCGACTGCTCTTCATAATATTGTTTGAACGTTTGGACTTTTTCACCGTTGAACAGTTCGAACGACTCATCGCCGAACATATACTGCTCGTAGTGTTCTTTACTGAAGTTGTCGCTATAGAGATAGCCTTCTTCTTGTACAACGTTGTTATGTTTGAAGTCGCTATACTCGACGAGAAGGACGAGTACTTTGTCTTCACGGACGGCTCCGTTATAGCCAGCTTGCTTGGCCGGGTCGACTTTGACTTGACCGTTCGGCTTGCCTTTCCGATAGTTCGCTTGTCCTTTTTTCGCTTTGTCGAGGAGACGTTTCGATTCTTTCTCGAATTGGTTATGTATCTTCTCTTTCGCTTCAGCGGCTTTATCGTTCAAGCCGTGCTTATGGGCGTCTTTCGCATTGCCTTGCTTCTTCTCGATATAGGCATCGACGGCCTTGTGGCGCTCAGTAGCCGAAAGCCCTTTTTTGATGACGCCTCGTTTCTCGAGCGCTTTGGCGAGCCGATCCTCATCGATGATGTTGTGATCGAATGGAGCATTCGTGCTCGGGGTTGGTAGCGGTGAGGCGGCGAGTGGAGCGGCACCGACGGCCGGGATCGCACTGACGCTCATGACCGATGTCAGCGCGACGGCGAGCGTCGTGCGACGGATGGAACGTTTTTTCATTTGTACTAACCTCCTGTGAAAATAATGGGAAATTGTGTGAGCTTGAATCCAACATTAAACTTGTGTCGGATTAATGTCAATATTCAGAAAATAAGAATCAAAAAAAGAGACTTTCGTCCCGATTGGTCCTAAAGACCTAAGGGGTCAAGTCTCTACATCGATGATGCCGTAATGAAATTTGGACGTTTTGCGAACAATCCTTTTAAATCCAAACGTTTCGAACGTCTCACTCTCAAAATGAGCCTTTAGGACAATCCGTCTGGCCGCGACACGACGGGCCTCCGTCATGAGTTCAAAAGACAGTGGATTCGTATTGGCGAGCGATCGTAATGGGTTCAAGTGAACCGATTCTGAAATCGTCTTTTCGAACATCGGATCGAAGTAGACGACGTCGAACGAATCGTCCGGACATGTCTTCAAATAGGTGAGGGCTTCCATCCAAACTACCTCGAGTCGACGCATCGCCTCATTGACCGCGTCGTGTTTCTCTTTCCAGACGGTCAGGCCTTCCTTGACGAGCATCGCGGTGACGAACTCACTCTCGAGTCCGACGGCGCGACCGGTCGGACCGACGGCGTGACTGAGGACGATGCTGTCCGAACCGAGCCCGAGCGTGCAGTCTAGGACTCGGTCACCTGGCTTGATTGCGGCAGCATCGACGAGCGGGTCGTTCCCACCGCGCGCAAGTTGCTTCACACGGAAAACCGAGCTCGATGGGTGGAAAAAGAACGGTTCATCTCCGTCGAGCGGGGTATATTCGACACGGCGCTTATCAAAGACGAGGACGCCTGTCTGGTGGCGTTGCTTTAACGTGTCGATGGAGTGTTTGCGTCGGGGGATAAAACGGACGTCGTACGTTGCTGCGTGAGCCGCGGCCCGTTCGATGGTTGCCTCGGTCGGGCGTAAACAAGTCGTAACGATATAAGTCATAGTATCTCCTTACTGAAAAAATGAGACGCAGAGGCGTCTCATTTTTTCTTGCTGAGTAAATCCGACAATTCATCGATGAGCGCCTTATGCGAGGCGAGTTCTTTCTTCTTCTCATCGTTCGGGTTGATCGGGCGTTTCGAGCGGCTTTGAAGCGCTTCGAGCGTCTCATCGATTGACGATTTGAGCGTGTCGCGATCTTCCGGCTTGAGCGTCACTTCATGCGGGTTTTCACCGCTTGCGTCGAGTTCGCGTAGACGAGCCATCAATTGTTTTGCTTCTCGGTTCAAATCGGCGAGTAATCTGTCAATTTGTTCCAAACGAAGCTTGATTCCATCACGTTCTGTAAACATTCGTTTCACCTCTTTTGTTGGGTAACCGTTAGGTATCTTCTCATTTACTTTACCATAATTATCGAAAGACGAAACTACCGGGAATATATTCCATTTTATTTGACTGAGGGAAACACTGTTTCTCTATGCCCACACGACATTCGACTGGTATACTGACTTAGCTAATAAGGAGGTGGTCGGATGCAGTCGACAACTCATCCACCGAAAGCGCTCAAAGGCGCCATTTTATCCATCACGACGTATTTGGTCTTATCTGTCCTAAAAGTCGTATTCGGTTATTTGTATAATTCGGAAGCCGTCCTCGCCGACGGATTCAATAACACGACCGATATCATCGCTTCAATCGCCGTCTATATCGGCATTCGCATCGCCGCGCTGCCCCGAGACGCGGAACATAAATACGGGCACGCCAAGATGGAGACACTCGCCGCACTCGTCGCATCACTGATCATGGTCGCCGTTGGGGTGTTCGTTCTATTGAACAGTATCGCCACTCTGATTGGGGGCGAATACGTGGAACCGAACCCGCTCGCGGCCGTCGTCGCGTTCGTGAGTGCGCTCGTCATGTTCGGCGTATATGCGTACAATTCGAGATTGGCCAAGCAGACCCGGTCACTCGCCTTGAAGGCGGCAGCGAAAGACAATCTCGCCGACGCCATGATTTCAATCGGGGCTACGCTCGGCGTCCTGTTTGCCTACTTTAAATTGCCGTGGATGGATACGGTGCTCGCCGTCCTCATCGCGGGGATGATTATCCGGACGGCGATTCAAATCTTTCTCGACGCGACCCATCAGCTCTCGGACGGGTTCCCACCGGACCTTGTCGATTCGTATGAAGAGACAATCCAACACTTTGATGCCGTCAAGGAAGTCCGTGAAATCAAAGGACGTCACCTCGGCAATCACGTCATGCTCGATGTGACGATTGCCGTCGAAGGAAGCCTCACCGTCGAGGAGGCGCACGATTTATGTGATGACATCGAGCGCGAACTCGACGAACACCATGCCGTCGATACAGTCCACATTCACATCGAACCGGTCTGATTTCGGTTATCTTTTGCGCTTCACGGCGCCGTTCGTATATAATGAGTGTGGAAAGACAATGAGATAACTGTTAAGGAGGGCACGGGATGGAAATCGTGCGTCAACCTATTCGTCAGATTGATGAGATCGAATATGAGCATTTTAAAAAATACGGTCAAAGTTCTTACGGCATGTCAGCCGAAGAGTTAAAAGGCATCTTTGTCGAGATGGGCGAAGAGCAGGTGTACTCAGCCGACGCCCATAGCTATGGGGAAGACTTCTATTACGACCTCCGTGTCGATGGTCAAGTCGTCGGAAAAGTGTTGCTCTTGAAACTGGCTCGTGTCTATCAGCTTGATTTGATGGTGTTTGACCCATACAAAGACAAGGGCTATGCGACTGAAGGGCTTCGCCTCGCGCTCGAGCAATCCGATTTGAAAGAAGGGCATACCGTTCGTGCCGGCATCCCGCCGACTAGTCCGCATCAGAAAGCGGTACGCCATGTCCTCGAGAAGAACGGCTTCGAGAAACGGAACGGTCTTTACTATTTAAACTTTAAAAAACGATATGTAATCAACCATTGAACTGACGGCGTCTGACGCGTCAGTTTTTTCGTATGGAGGTTTTTGAGATGAAACAAGTGACAATCAATGACATCGCCAAACTGGCCGGGGTCGCGAAAAGCACCGTTTCCCGTTACTTGAACGGGGGCTCGGTCGGACAGGCGACCCGAGACAAGATTGAGCGCGTCATCCAAGAGACGAACTATGAGCCGAACCAGTTCGCGCAAAGCTTGAAGTCAAAACAGACAAAAATGATTGGTGTCATCGTCCCGCGGCTCGATTCCTATGCCGCTTCGCGGACGATGATGGGCATCGATGAACGACTGACCGAACGCGGGTATCAAATGCTCGTCGTCAACACTGCCCAACAGACCGAACGGGAGATTGAGCAGCTATATAACTTGGCGAAACAAAAAGTGGCCGGCATCATCTGGCTCGGGACGACCGTGACGGAACGGCACTTACAGGCGATAAAAGATATTCAAATCCCAGTCCTATTGATCGGTCAGGAACATGGACACGTTCATAGCCTCGTCTATCCCGACTTTGACGCGGCGTACGCCCTCGGAAAGCAGTTCATGGATTGGGGGCATCGCGATGTCATCTATGTGGGTGTCGAGGAGTACGACATCGCCGTCGGTCAAACGAGACGTGACGGTTTCTTACGCGCTTTCAACGAGGCAGGGGCGGATGTGAAGACGTACACGACGTCATTTAAAATCGATGACGCGATTCCGATTGGGGCTCAGATAGGGCATGAACTGTCGGCGTCACTCGTCGTCTGTGCGACCGACAACATCGCTCTCGGCGTATTGAAGGGACTTGCCAACGCCGGCAAGACGGTCCCGGGCGACATCTCGGTGAGTGGATTTGGAGGCTATGATTTCACCGAAGTGCTCCATCCGTCCATCACAACGGTCCACCTCCCATACCGTCGGACCGGGTCCCGAGCGGCTGACATGATTCTCCAGTTGTTAACAGGTGAAACCATCCCGATGAAAACGTTCACAATTTTTGAATTAAAATTGCGCGAAAGCGTTGACATTTTAAATTAAATCGTTTACATTTGTGTTGCGGAACCGGTTCCGCAACATTTTTTATTCGCTTATGGAACCGGTTCGATAGAAGCTACGAAGCAACACATTTGGACATGGAGGTGGACGGATGAACACCGTACATTGCATTGGTGAACTATTGATTGATTGGGTTTGTGAGGACGCGTCGAGCGACCTCGTCAACGGAACGACTTTCGTAAAGAAAGCAGGGGGAGCACCGGCAAACGTCGCCGCGGTCGTCAGTAAACACGGCGGAAGCTCAAGTTTCCTTGGTCAAGTCGGGGCAGACCCGTTCGGGCGCTTTTTAAAACAGACGCTCGTCGACAATGGCGTCGGTGTCGAAAACTTGGTGGAGGAAGGGGACACGACGTTTGCGTTCGTCTCGATTCAAGAGGACGGGGAGCGAGACTTCACGTTTCGACGCGGCAGCGATGGCGACTATGCCTTCGAGTCAATCGACTTGTCGGTCTTCAAATCAGGGGACATCGTCCACTTCGGCTCGGCGACGGCACTCCTCGACGGCGAGTTAAAGAACGCCTATTTCAAACTGCTCCAGTTCGCCAAGCGTGACGGCCTGTTCGTCTCGTTCGACCCGAACTATCGGGACGCGCTCGTGACCGACCTCGAGGCGTTCAAACAAGATTCGCTCCATTTCATCGCTGAATCCGACTTCGTCAAATTGAGCGAAGAAGAAGCGCACTTGTTGACGGGGCTTGACGATTTAGACGGCGCAATCGCGTCACTGCTTGAAGCGGGTGCGAAACGAATCGCCATCACGCTCGGCTCGCGCGGGACACTGATTGCGACGAAAGATGTCAAAGACGTGATCGCTTCAGTGAAAATCGACAGCGTCGATTCGACGGGAGCGGGCGACGCCTTCGTCGGAGCCTATCTATATCGGTTGTCGACACTCGGGATGGATGACGACCGACTCTTGCAGGACATCGAATATGCGAACGTGACCGGTGCACTCACGTGTACGGCCTACGGCGCGATTCCAGCCATACCATCACAACAACGCGTGCTTGAAGCGCTAGGAGGGAAACCAGCATGAACTACAGACAAGAAGCAGAAGCGATTTTAGAGGCGATTGGCGGGAAAGACAACGTCGCCGCCGCGGCCCACTGTGCGACCCGGCTCCGCCTCGTCTTGAACGATGAATCAAAAGTCGATGAGAAGAAATTGGACGCCTTAGACGTCGTCAAAGGAACCTTTTCGACCGGTGGCCAGTACCAAATCATCATCGGTGCAGGTACGGTCAACAAAGTGTACGCCGAATTTGCTCAATTGACAGGGCTCGGCGACATGTCGACAAGCGACGTCAAGTCGGCCGGCGCAAAGAAAGGCAACCCGCTCCAACAGTTCGTCAAGATGTTATCGGATATCTTCGTCCCGATCATCCCGGCCATCGTCGCCGGTGGTCTCTTGATGGGGATCAACAACTTGCTCACGGCACCTGATTTGTTCTTCGACGGCAGCTCATTGATTGACCAGTACCCTGGCATCGCTGATCTCGCCGCGATGATCAACACATTCGCGAACGCCGCCTTCGTCTTCCTACCTGTCCTGATAGGTTTCTCCGCCGCCAAGCGGTTTGGGGGTAACCCGTACCTTGGCGCCGCGCTCGGGATGATCATGGTTCACCCGGACCTCGTCAACGCCTATGCACAAGCAACGGTCGGCGATATCCCGGTTTGGAATATTCTCGGCTTTGAAATCGAGAAACTCGGTTACCAAGGACAAGTGTTACCGGTCCTCGTATCCGCTTATATTTTGTCGAAACTTGAAATCAATATCCGTAAATTCATGCCAGCTTCACTCGATATCTTGCTCACACCGCTCCTCTCGCTCCTCATTACGGCGTTCGTCACGTTCGCTTTCGTCGGACCGATCACGCGTGAAGCGGGTAACTTGATTATCGACGGTCTCGTTTGGACGTACGACTCACTCGGCTTCTTCGGCGGTCTCGTCATGGGTCTCTTGTACGCACCGATTGTCATCACAGGGATGCACCACAGTTTTATCGCTATCGAGACGCAACTTCTCGCCGATATCGCACGTACGGGCGGATCATTCATCTTCCCGATCGCAGCTATGTCGAACGTCGCACAAGGTGCGGCCACACTCGCTGTCTTCTTCTTGACACGTGATCAAAAGATGAAAGGTGTCGCTTCGGCATCTGGTATCTCGGCACTCCTTGGAATCACGGAGCCGGCCATGTTCGGGGTCAACTTGAAACTACGCTATCCGTTCATCGCGGCCATTATCGGCTCAGGAATCGCCTCGGCGTTCATCGTCGGACGTGAAGTCCTTGCCGTCGCCCTCGGTGCGGCAGGTCTTCCAGGGATCATCTCGATTGCACCAGCGTCAATCATCTCGTATATCATCGGTATGGCCATCGCTTTCGCGGTCGCCTTCGGATTGACGTTCGTGCTCGCAAAACGCCAAGCGAAAAAAGAAGCAGTAAAAGAAGCAGCTTAAGAAAAAGGAAGTGATGTTATGAGTTGGACGAAGGCAGAGCGTTATCGCTCGTTACGTGACGTGAGTGCCCTCGAGATGGAGACGCTCCGCACAAAGACGGCGGCTTCCCCGTGGCGGTTCGGATACCACATCCAACCGCCGACGGGACTCCTGAACGACCCGAACGGATTCACATATTACAACGGGGAATATCACATGTTTTATCAGTGGTTCCCTCTCGGACCGGTACACGGTCTCAAGCATTGGTATCATGTCACATCACCCGACCTCGTCAAGTGGACGGACCGCGGGGTAGCGTTAGTCCCGGAGACGACCGAAGATTCACACGGTGCCTATTCAGGCAGCGGGTTCGTGAAGGACGGAGAACTCCACGTCATGTACACCGGCAATCATCGGACGGATGACTGGACGCGTCACGCCTCGCAAGTAATCGGTGTGTTACGAGATGGGAAGATTGAGCGACGTAACGTCGCGATCCCGGACGTTCCGGCCGGGTACACCGAACACTTCCGTGACCCGAAAGTGTGGATCGAGGACGGTATCTATTACGCCGTCGTCGGCGCACAACGCACGGACGAGACAGGATGCGTCGTGTTGTATCGCTCAAGCGACTTGGACGAGTGGACGTTCCTTGGTGAGATTGAGACGGGACTCGATTCGTTCGGCTACATGTGGGAATGTCCTGACGTGTTCGAACTGAACGGGCAGCATGTCCTCGTCTTCTCGCCGCAAGGGATTGAACCGGATGGGCATCGCTATCACAACATCTATCAGTCCGGATTCTTGATCGGCAAGCTCGACCTTAAAACGTTGACGTTCATACACGGCGCGTTCGAGGAGCTCGATTTCGGTTTCGATTTTTACGCTCCACAGACGACAGAACAGGACGGACGTCGCGTTCTCGTCGGTTGGATGGGACTCCCGGAAATCGAGTATCCGACGGACCGGTTCGGCTGGGCCCACGCCTTGACGTTACCGCGTGTGCTCACAATCGAGGACGGATCGCTCAAGCAGCGTCCGGTAACGGAGATGACAACGCTTCGCCAAGACACATTCCTCGATGAGTCTGGAACGTCAATCAGCGTCGCGACACCGGAACGGTACGAGCTGGAGCTGAAAACGGACGGCTTAGACTTCAGCCTCGACTTGCTTCAAGTCGGAGACGAGTCGCTCGTCATCCGTTACGACGCGTCGGCGGGCGAATTGACAATCGACCGGACGAATGCCGGCGAGCCGTTCGCGACCGAGTATGGCACGACACGGACGAAAGCGATTGCCGTGACGTCGCTCCATGTGTTCGTCGACTCGTCGAGTGTCGAGTGCTTCGTCAATGACGGTGAAGCGGTCGCTACGCTTCGCGTCTTCCCGAGCGAGCTCGAGAAACAGTTGCGCTACGAAGGCGCGACTGCGAGCCTGACCGGTTGGACGTATCAATAAGGAAAAGCTGAGCTTCGGCTCGGCTTTTTTGTTTCCCATTAAATTGAGCACTATATGCTATTCTGAGAATAGGTAATAAATTACATATGATAAAGGGGATGGTTTACGTGTGGATGATTTTGGGATTACTGGCGATTGGGGCGACACTGGTCAATTTATATACGTTCAGCGTCGGGAAAGATTACAAGCTGCCGATGGCGATTGCGTTGTCCTTGACAGCATTGACAGTATGCGCGGATTACAGCTATTTATCTGTCTGGGTCGAAGCGGAGGATTGGAGTGCGTTGGCGGATGTCATACCAGGTATGGGACGGGCATTATGGGTTCTCACCAGCATCTCAATCATCTTGAACCTGTTGCCGATTTTCTTAGAGAGATCGCGAAGACAGGCATGAGTGATTCGATGTCAAAAATTGTGAAACCTTTCGTCCGGATTTTCGTAAAAGATGACTATCAACGCGAATGGGGTGGAGGGAATGAAACGAAATCGAGCCATTATGACAGTGGCTTCGGCGATGTTCAAGGCTTTCATAGAGCCGGAGGAAAGTGAATTGGATAGAGAAGAAATGATTCAAGCGCGAGTCGCCCAGTCGTCAGGGATCGGTTCGTTCAATGAGACGGATTTCATCATGTTCAATGGAATCGAGAAAGTGAGACCGTTTGCGGACATGTTGCGGAATGCAGATGAGGCGCTCGAAGATTCCATTCACGGGGAACCTGACTTTGACCTGGAACTTCATTGGAAGGGCGGCGTGATGGCACAGTATCAGCTTTGGCTCGGTCAGAAACAGCAACCGAGCTATTTGATGGACGTGACCCATCCACACTTTATCTATCGCGTGTCGGGAGACACGACGAATCAGTTGATTCAAGTGCTTGGGGTGGATGAGTGACCGACTGACGTGTGATGTGAAACTTTACCTGCTTGATTTGCGTATATCAACCATATACAGACAGAGGGAGTCTATTTTATGAAACAACGTCATATATCAGTTCTTGGTCTGACTGTATTAACACTTACTTTGACCGGCTGTGGCTCGAACGATTTCCGGACGGATGGGATGGAAGAGGTCCGTGTCTCGGAATCGGATGGATTCTCAAGTTTT
This sequence comes from Exiguobacterium sp. s149, assembly GCF_018618395.1. Taxonomy (NCBI): domain Bacteria; kingdom Bacillati; phylum Bacillota; class Bacilli; order Caryophanales; genus Exiguobacterium; species Exiguobacterium sp. s149. The sequence goes on along the minus strand of NZ_JACSLZ010000005.1, from coordinate 90,516 downwards.
CAGGAGAGTGACATCGTGACGTTCGACGAACCTGAAGCGATTCAAGTATTCGAGAACATGCTTCGTGAGGCAGACGAAATTCCAGGTGTTGCCAATGTGGTCGGACCGGAATACGATATCGAAATCCGGTTCGAAGATGGGGAGACGGACCGCTATTACCTGTGGCTCAATGATGATCCGAAATCGGACAGCAGCCTTTACGACGCGGACGACACGAACATTGGTTACCGCCTGCCCGCTGACGTGACAGAGGAATTGATTGGGCTCCTCGAGTCAGGTGACTAAAAAAGACGCCTTGCTGGCGTCTTACGAGTTGAAGCGGATAAAGCGTTCAATTCGTTGCTCACTCTTTCGCGCTTGACGCCCGATCCAAATCAAATGGCCGGGGCTGTTCAAGATGGTGAGCTGGGCATGCGGGATGAGTCGCTTCGCATGATGCGCGTGTCGGACCGGCACGGCCTTGTCATTTTTGGAGTGGACGATATACGTCGGGCACGTCACCCCGAGCAGCGCTTCATCGGTCACTTGTTGCCGCAAGTCGAACTGGGCACCGAGACCGAACGCCATTTGGTTCGCGACCCGTTTCAATAAGAAGATATCGTACGGGGTCACTTCGTCACGAATGACATCGAGTGCGAGCAGGCTCGTCGATTGAATCATGCGGGCTGTCGCTTCGAACGGCTGTTTTTGAATCGCCCGGAGGACGAACTTTCTCATCGCGAACTGTAGTGCGATGAACGCCGGTTGGGCGACGTTACGGCTGACGTAGTGCCGATACGGGAAGTCGACGACACTCGTCACTGCGGCCGCGAGCGTGAGACTGAGCGCATGCTCATTCTGCGACGCGAGCTCGATGGCGGTTGGTCCCCCGGCCGAGATGCCGTACACGTGATACTGATTTATGGCCATGACTTCCATCATGCGACGCAAGCTAGCGGCGAACGCTTGCGGTGAGGCTGAAAATGAGTACGGAGTCTCACCGTAGCCGGGACGGGATGGGACAATGACCCGGAAACCGGACACGACGAGCCGGTCCACATGGTATGGTTCGAGGCTTGACGACTGGGTCCCATGAATCAGGATGATGACCGGACCGTGACCACGGTCCATATATTCGATTTTCGTGCCGTTGACGTGCGCGTAATGTTTCAAAACGGAATGGCCTCCTTAAACCGATTGTAATGGAAAATAACTTTATTTCATGGAAATAACATGCTAATGTCTGTTTATACATATTATACATAGAGAAGTGAAAGGGGATTAAACCGTGAACAACCGAGAACGGTTACTCGAGGTGAGACGGTTTTTCGAACGCCACACAGATGACAATCATCCAAAGACGTTAGAAGACTTGCTCGAATATTTATCTACTATCGGAGATACTTCTAAGTTAGCAAAAAAATCAGTGAAAGACGACATCCAAGCATTGACCGATTCGGGGTTCGAGGTGCAGGATGAGCTCGAGAAGAACGGCCTTGCCAAAAAGTATTGGCATTCGGCCCGCCTCTTCGAAATCCATGAGCTCCGGATGATGGTCGACGCCATCGTCGCGGCCAAGTTCATCTCGGAAGACGTGACGGAGCGCATCGTCGAGAAGCTCCAAAAACTGACGAGCATTCCGGAAGCGGAGACGCTCCAGTCGATTATCAAGACACCGAAGAAGAAACACGGCCAGATTCCATACCATATCGACCGTATCCAGCGCGCGATTCAAGAGCAGAAGGCAATCTCGTTCCAATACACGGACGTCGTCGGCTTTGACGCCACGAAGCGGACGTTCCCGCTCCGTCGGGATGGTGAACGTTACGTCGTCAATCCGATTGACCTGCACTGGAACCATGAGCAGTACTATTTGATCGGCATCGATGAATCAATCGGGGAAATCCGAAACTATCGCGTCGACCGGATCGTCAACTCAGAAATCGTCGAGGACGATCAACCGCGCATGAAACATCATTTGCCGGACGACTATTTCCAAAAGTCGTTCAACATGTATAACGGGCTCGACGAGGAAATCGTCATCGCCGTCGACGAGCGGGTCCTCCCGGTCATCTTCGACAAGCTCGGCGAAGACGTATCGATCACGCAAGACGGGGACCGCTTCCTCATCCGTTTTGACGCGGCCGTATCCGACGGCTTCGTCTATTGGCTGTTGTCACTCGGCACCCAAGTCGAGGTAGTTGAACCCGTTACGCTCCGTGATCATATGCGAGAGACAATCGTAGCGATGGCAGACCGTTATGACAAAGCGAGCATTCACTGAAACGATTGAAATGAAGGTGTGATATACTGCTTGCGACACTTGTAGAAGGGGGACAGGCGGATGTTGAATTGGATGCCTTTAATCATTCCGATTGTCGCTGTCATTTTTGTCGCCGTCGTCGCACGACGCGCTATGAAAATGGATCAAGAGAAATAAGCAAAGAACGGACATCCGCCTCAGCATGAGGGGGATGTCTTTTCCATCATCAAAAGGAGGAGACCGTTGGATACGATTACACATACGCTATTCGGTTTGACGCTCTACGGAGCAGCCGATAAGCGTGAGCTACAGAAAAACGAAAAACGGGCCTTGTTCGTCACGACGCTCGTCGGGAGCCAAATCCCGGACAGCGACGTAATCTCGCGCCTATGGGACACGGAAGGCATGTATCAGATGTGGCACCGCGGCATCACCCATTCGATTTTCCTCGTGCCATTGTTCGCATTGCTGATCTACATACTCGTGCGTCTCTTGTTCAAGGTGACCGATGTCCGTTATTTCTGGTGGGCGCTATTGTCCGTGTTCATCCATAATACGGCAGACCTGTTCAATGCCTGGGGAACGGGTTACTTCGAACCGTTATCGGATGTCCGGGTCACTTTCGGCGTCATCCCGATCGTTGACTTCGTCTATTGGGGCATCTTCCTCGTCGCCTGGCTGATTGCACGTCGAACGGACGTCAGGCACACGGTGTATCGCTACGCCTGGGCAGCGATTGTCGTGCACGTCCTGATTCAAAGTGCGCAAGGCGCGTATTTGTATCAGTCGTATGCATCCGATCACGACGAGGTGGCGCTGTCGGCCTCGTTCATCTCGACCCAGTTCACCGTCATCACGAAGACCGATGAGTCGGTGTCGATTTACAGCGACTCGGTCTATCAAGAACCACAACTCCAGTATGAGTTGACGAGTGCGGATGATGCCGATTTGAATCCGCTCTTCGCCGAGAATAAAGAAGCGATCACGCTCAAACAGTGGTCCCCATTCGTTGTCGTCGTCGAGGATGGCGAGCGGCTCGGCTTATACGACCCGCGCTTCTTTGATGGCGAGTCGTCATTCCTTTATGAATACATCGAATTGTAGGTGATTCCGTGCGACGTCTCCGGTATTTATTCATTTTCGGTTACGAACAGGCACTAAGTTGTATCTTCCCGGTCGCCATCTTCGGGGCACTCGCGTTGACGAAATGGTTCGACTTTCCGATTCCGCGTTATGACGTGCTCTTCATCTGGTGTCTGTTCGTCCAAGTCGTGCTCGTCAAGACCGGGCTTGAGACGATGGAAGAGGTGAAGGTCATCAGTTGGTTCCACGTCATCGGGCTCGGTCTCGAGCTGTTCAAAGTCCAGATGGGGTCATGGAGCTATCCGGACGAGGCGTTGACGAAATGGTTTGGCGTCCCGCTCTATGCAGGGTTCATGTATGCGAGCGTCGGCAGCTACGTCGTCCAATCGTGGCGTCGCCTCGATTTGGAATTTCTCAAGATGCCACCGCCGCTCATCGCGTTCGGCCTGGGAATCGCCATCTATTTCAACTTCTTTTGGCACCACATTTGGCTCGATTTGCGCTGGGTGTTGATCGGGCTCGTCTTTCTCGTCTTCGGCCGGGCCATCGTCACGTACCGGCTCGACGACCGTCGTTTCACGATGCCCGTCGTCGTCGCCTTCTTTTTGATTGCCTGCTTCATCTGGTTCGCGGAAAATATCGTCACGTTCTACAATGGTTGGGCGTATCCGAATCAGCTGAGCGGCTGGGCGCTCGTCGACCTCGGCAAGTTGTCGTCGTGGTTCCTACTCGTCATCATCAGCATCTTGCTCGTGGCGTGGCAGAAACGAAGACAGGAGCTCTCATGAAAAACGTGTGCAACCGTCGTTGGCTGCACACGTTTTTTAGGTCGTTGGTTGTTTGGAGCGGGCGACCATATGGACGATGAACACATAGAGCGGGAACGTGAATGTGAGCGCGATGATGAACAGCCCGACGGCCGGACTAGGCCATGCCGCTTCACTAGGGGCAGGGATGATGCGTGTCCAGACATAAGTGAACAGCGCCAAATAGGGGAGCCATAACACGTATAGGGAGAGGTTCCATGGGGAAGGGGCGAGTTGCCTGATTCGTTTGACGATGAGCCGCGTGAACAAGACGAGTGAAGCAAGACCGATAGCGGTGATGAACATCATATAAATATTACCCATTATCAAATAGAGCCGTCCGCTGTTGGCGAGCAGTTGAATGTTCAATAATAGCAGAACCGCGAGGAAAATGGAGATAGATTGTAACTTGAGGAAGTGGGCCATATAGGACTCCTTAATCTGATAGGATGATGAAACATTATTCGGCAATGTTCGTATAATATGAAAGAGGTGATCAGGTTGGCACAATTAATTGCGTTTTGGTTTGTCGGATTCATATGTGTGCTTTCGACATTTGTATATATGTCACAATGGCGGAGCGAGCGCAAATTGATGAAATTGCTAGGAGCTATATTCAGCATATGCATCGCAATCATTTGTTTTATGATTGCCATACCTGATACATATGATCGCGCGCTTGGCCGTTATGAGACAGAAACTGGGAGTTGCTATGTCGTTGACAATCAGTCGAAACAAGGCGGCGTGACGCTCTGGTTTGAAGAGGAATCTTACGATTTTCCGGACATACCGGAGGACGTTGCATATGGACCAGGCACGTTGTTTGATTGTACCGTCACGTTGACGAAAGTGAATTCGACTGGAGTTGACTATGTGTCGAAGTCGAAAGATGGCGATACGCTCTTTTCAACATACTAAAGTATTCTTCTGATTAGAAGGATATTTTTTTATGGTTTTTCTGCCATTCATCCTATGAATTTAATTATTAATTGAAATTTACTTTTCCGATAAAGCAATAAGGTGAGTCCAGCGGAAGTCGTCAAGTTTTAAAGAACGCTGATTTTCATTTAGAAACTATTTAATCAAGAGACAATTTAGATTTCTGAAATTTTCGGAATATTGTTTTTATTCATAAATGATTATGATAAAATCATAACAGTGCAAATGGGGAAATTTTACTTCGGGATGAAGGATATGCTTTATTTTGGAAGCGTTTTTTTGGATTTTATAGTTTATGGTTTATAAGCAAGTTCGAAACGGTTATGAGATTGTACTTGTTTTTTGAAAGGAGAGAATCGGATGGATTGGATTGCTCAAAAATCGGCTCAGTTTTTCATCACGCTATTTGTATTGATTGCGATCAGTGCCTTGCCGTCACTCGTCGTGCAACTCGAGTTCGTGCCATCAAATTACTGGAATGGGATTCAACAACAATTCAGTCAGTTGGCGAAACTCGATGAGATTACATACTACAACGTCACCGCACAACGCGAGTTACCGTTATTGCCAGACCTCGCCCCGCTCATGAAAGAGACGGTCATCATCTTTATGACGTCACTCATCGTCTCGGTCGGGTTCGCCCTTCTGTACGCCTATTTCTTTTATCGGAGCGGAAAGCGCGTGCGCACGGTGCTCCAGCAAACGAGCCAGACGCTCGAGATGATCCCGGATTTGTTTTGGCTCATCTTCTCGCAATTTCTTGCCATCACGATTTATAAGAAGACAGGGTTCGATCGAATTGAAGTCGCAGGTGGGTTCGCCGAATACATACGCTTTTTGCCGATTGTGACGTTGACGCTCACGATTCTGTTCTTCTTCCTCAAGTGGTTGACGAAACATATCCTCGAGGAGGAGGTGTCGTTGTTTCTCGAACTGGCCCGGGCCAAAGGCGTCCGACCGGCCGCCCTGTTCTGGAGACATTTGCTCCCGAATTTGGTGTACCGCTTCTACCTCTTTTTCCGCTCGAACTTGATCACGGTGCTCTCGAGTCTGTTGATTATCGAGTATTTGTTCAACGTGCAAGGGATTTTCCGGTTCGCCGTCTATAATCCGGTCATGCCGATCCTGCTCGTTATCTTGTTGGTCGTCTATATCCCGATTTTCATATTGGATTTAGTAGCGGAATGGCTCATCCCGAACGCCTGGAAAGGAGGGATTTGATGCGACGCACGTTACTGCGGGACCCGATTTTCATCATCGGGTTCGTCATTTTTGCCAGCTTGCTGTTACTCAGTATCGGGAATACCGTATTCCGCGATGGCCAAGTCGACCAATTTTTGAACCGTTACTCCGACGAAGGTCGGTTGATTGGCATTCCACCGCTTGAACCGTCGAAAGATCAATGGCTCGGTACCGACCGGGCCGGCAACGACTTGTTCCAGATGATGATCGAAGGCTTTAAGTGGACGGTCGGTATTTGTGCGACCGTTGCGCTCGGACGGATGGCGTTCGGCCTATTGATCGGGATTCCCCTCGCTTTTCGCGGGGCGCGCGTGAACCGAATCTTCAAAATGGTGTTAGATGGTTTTTTGATTCTACCCATCTCTTTGTTGGCCATGATGATGCTGTTCCCGTCCTTTTTCTTCGCAGACTCAACCATGGTGCCACCGCTATTGGACCGCGTGACGCTGCAGTTGACGGTGTTCGTGGCGCTCGGATTGCCTGCTGTCACACTCTATTTGATTACCGAGGTCCGGCAGTTGCTCAAACAAGAGTTTATGATCGTCGCCGAGACGTTAGGCGGCAGTGTGTGGCACCGGACAAGGAAACACTTATGGCCGCACCTCGTTCCGACGTTGGTCATCGTCTTCATGCAACAGTTCGTGCAAACACTCATGTTGCTCATTCATCTGTCGTTGTTCGGCGTCTTTTTCGGAGGCACCGTCTTCCTGTTTGAAGGGGTCCGACCGACGCTGTTTGAATGGTCGTCGATGTTCGGTTTTTATTTCACGCAGTTCACAGCGACGACATGGATGACGAACCATATGTTCCTCGTTCCGGCTCTCGGCCTGTCACTGCTCGTCTTCCTCAGCAACTTGCTGACGAGCCGCCTCGAGCGGGCGTTCCGATTACGACGCCAAGAGGCGGTCGTCACGGAAGAGACGATGTCTCAAACGGAGGCGGCGGCCGCGTCGCTCGCGGATCCGTTCACACTCGTTCATACAAATCATTCGACTCAATTCAAAAAACCGCCTTCTTCTATTTAGTTAGATTGGAGAAGGGGTTCATCGAACGCAAATCGAATGAAAGTGATGTAAAGGATAGTTGGATGTCATCCAGTGTCGACGTAAAAGCGTTTAGAAACAATTCATTTCAAAGGAGATCATTAGATGGAATCAAATACAGTGACGGTGTCATCAATTATTGAAGCACCTATCGACAAAGTATGGCGACTTTGGACGGACCCTGAACACATCAAACAGTGGAATCATGCATCCGAAGATTGGCATACGACGGAAGCTGAAAATGACTTGAGAGCCGGAGGAAATTTTCGAAGTCGGATGGAGGCGAAAGACAAGAGTATGGCCTTCGATTTTGAAGGTGTGTATGATGAGGTTCAAATTAATCACCTCATTCAATATCGCCTCGAAGACGACCGTAAAGTAAGCATTTCATTTGTTTCAGAAGGTGAGCAGACTAAAATCGTTGAAACTTTCGATGCGGAATCGATGAATCCGCTCGAGTTACAGCGCCAAGGCTGGCAGGCAATCCTCGATAGTTTCGCAAAGTACGTTAGAGAAAATTAATACGAAAGACACTTTGTATACATGTTAGCATCGACATATACACAGAGTGTCTATTCTTTATTATTTATGAGCCAATTATTGGATGGATTGTATCATTTTCTATTTGGTCGGGAGACTTTACGATTCAGTGCAACCAGAAATGGAGGTAGGAGACGATAAAGATCAAGACGTTCACACTCATGTTTATCATCGTCTATGTAGTGATAAGCCTTCCCGCAATGTTAGGAATTGGCTATGTGATTGATTGGATACCGGAAGCGAGTCTGTCCCAAAAACTAAAGGGATATGTGATTGAAGGATTGACGAATGGATTTCAGCTTAAGATTGCAATCTCAGCGATAGCCAGTCTGGTGCTAATCTTCTTGCTGTCGAGACGTAGAGCCAATCAGTCGCTTCGATAGACATCAAGAGATACTTGCGTTTGTTGTGGGATTTCTTCAAGGTGCTTCTCCTTCGTGTCAGTCGTCAATCACATTTTCTCCGGCTTGCCGCAGGTTCTCAAGTGAGGCCAGCATATGCGCGATTACATCGTCCGGGTGGCGTTCCCACGCACTGAGCTCGGCCACGACTTTGAGCGGGGCTTTCGACCGGTACGACCGGGTCGGGTTGCCAGGGAAGCGTTTGTCCGTCAAGTTCGGGTCGTTCTCGAAGTCACCCATCGGTTCGACGAGATAGATACGCTCACGAGCCTCACCGCTCGCCAGTTCGGCACCCCATTTGGCGGCGTCGAGGGAGGCCGTGAAATAGATGTAGTTCGACTGCTTGTCTTGATAGTTCGAGCGTCGCTTCGGTTCAAGCAAATCCCCCAGCTTCAGTTCGGCTTTTGTGCCGTGGAAAAACGGGCCGGGGTCGAGCGGTCTCATGTCATCAGTCATGCTTCATCTCTCCTTCAGTCAGGTTGTCTTCACAGTATAGTGGATGAATTTAGGAGAAGACAGTCTGTTTTTGGCTCGTAAATCACGATATAATAAAGACGGGAAGAGCGTTCGGCTCTTCCTTTTTCGTTACATAGAAATCAAAGTTGTTTACGGAACGAATAACTCGTGATGGCGTAGTCCATCTTATCTGTATAAAAACGGTGCGCCTCGGTTCGAGCGAGTCCTGACTCGAGGGCGATGTATTTGGCACCAAGGTCGCGGGCGTATTCGTGGACGAAGTGAAGCAACATCTCGCCGTATCCGTTCGAGCGATGGTTCGCGCACGTCACGAGGTCGTAAATGAAGACGTGCTTCTCGAGATAGAGATTGACACGTACCTCGATCCCCGCGAGTGAGACGATGGTATCGTCGGCGTATAACGCATACAGTTCATAGCCTTGCGGTCGCATAGCGGCGACGAGCTCGCGATAGGCCTCGAGCGTCAGGTCGGTGCGCAGTTGGTTCATGACAAGGAACGAGTCATCGAGTTCGCGTGACGACTCGATTGGTTTGATGGAATAGATGGTCGATGGAATGGGAATCATGCCTCCTTGAGGGGATATTGTATGTAGATTTCGCTCTCGTCAGTCAGGATTCCTTTCCTTACTTATAAACGGACAGAAGGGACAGATAGATCGTGAAACATGCGTTAGTGATTGGCGGCAGCGGGATGCTGGCGGGGACGGTCCTTTGGTTGGCAGAGGTTGGGTATCACGTGTCCATCATCGGACGGGATGCCGAGAACATGAGTCGATTGACCGAGCAATCGCCGGGTCGGCTGTTTGCCGTATTGGTCGACTATCGGGACGACTTGCGTCTGAAGGAGGCACTGCGACGTTCGATGGCGATTCATGGAGATTTCGACCTGGTCGTTGCCTGGATTCATTCTGACGCAGCTGACGCCTTGCCGTGTGTGTTGTCAGTACTGCGCGGGGGCACGGACGTGTTCCATGTTCTCGGGAGCCGCTCCAACTCAAGCGATGTGAGAAACGGTCTGACAATCCCTGAAGACGTCCGTTATCACCAAGTGCAACTCGGCTATCAGGTCGAGAAGGGGGAGCGCCGTTGGTTGACGCATGAAGAGATTGCCGGAGGCGTGGTCGAGGCAGTTCAAGAGAAGAAACCTCTTTATTCAGTCGGGTTTACTTCGAAGTGAGACGATTGATTCTAAACAAAACAAATGAGAGAAGGATGTGCGGTACAAATGAGGATTCTGATCGGTCAACCCCAAATGGAGCAACACCTAGAACAATTCATTCAAGATATCAACGCGAACCCTACGGTCGACTTGATTCTGTATCCAGAGGGTTATTGTCAGGTCACACATCTGGACGAGGTCAAACAGCTTGCGAAGCGATTCCAGAAATCTGTCGTGATGGGCTATCGGAACGAGCAGAACGTGGACCGCGCCCTCATCATCAACAAGCGAGGGGAGACGTTGTTGGACCGTGCCAAGACACCGGAAACGATGCCGCTGTTCATGCCGTCAACCATCGAGGACGACGGTCACCGATACGGGTATGTGCTCTGCCGAGAAATTTTCATGGGGCTGGACGGACTCAAATCGGAAGAAGACATCCAACTCATCTTCAATCCAATCGGCGTCGGCATGTTCAGCGAAGAGCAATATGCGGACTGGTCTGACGAAGCGAAGAAAATCGCGATGCAACAACGCTTCATCATTCTCGGGACGAGCCACGCCGACAGGTCGTACCGAAACTGTGGATTTTCGATTCCGATGGCGTATTGCTTTGATAAGACGGGTGAACCCGTATTCCTCTCGAAAAACGATACGCGTACGCGGATTGTCGATACGGAAGCGAAGACCGTCGTCGTGCTTGAAGATTCGCTCCCATGTCACTGACTCAAACGATTCAAACGACCGGTGTGTCTGCGTTGAAAGCCGTGTTCTTTGATTTGGATGGCACGCTGCTGAACCGGGATGAATCCGTGCGTCGGTTCATCCATGACCAGTATGCAAGACTGAAGGGACATCTGACCGGCATCGAAGAACGAGATTATGTCACGCGCTTCATCGAACTCGACCAGCACGGCTATCGATGGAAAGACGCGGTGTATGACCAGTTGATTCAGGAGTTTGAGATTAGCGGAATCACTCGACAAGAACTGCTCGATGACTATGTGAACCAGTTTCAGCATTTCTGCGTCGCGTTCCCGAATCTAAAACCGATGCTAAGCGCCTTGAAAGCGCGTGGGCTTCGGCTCGGCATCATCACGAACGGGTTTGGCGAACTCCAAATGAAGTCGATCCATGGTCTAGGCATCCGCGATTATTTCGATTGTGTGCTCGTCTCTGAATGGGAAGGCATGAAAAAACCAGACCCCGCGCTGTTTCAACGGGCGCTCGAACGATTAGACGTTACAGCAGGAACTGCTATGTATGTCGGGGACCATGCGCTCCATGACATCCAAGCCGCCAAGCGAGTCGGCATGCGGACGGTTTGGAAACGGAATGACCGCTGGGCGGAGTCCGAAGCAGACGCCGATGAATCGATTGATGATTTGTCCGAATTGATCATGATGCGATGAATCTATCGTTAGGAGAGGAAGGTGCGTTATGCCGCTTGATGTAGCATATATCGAGGAGCGGATGAAACATCATCGCGTTCCGGGTTGTAGTATCGCCTGGCTTGAACATGGGCAACTGACGGAATCCAAACAGTTCGGTACGGTATCGGCGGGGAACGGTCGACCGGTGACGGCGGACACGCGCTTCAATGCCTGTTCGATGAGCAAGTTTTTGACCGGTGTCCTCGTTCTGAAGTTGGTTGAAACAGGACGGTTAGCGTTAGATGTCCCCGTGAATGACCGGCTCGTCTCGTGGCAACTCACAGATGTTGCCTCAAAACGTAGCGAGGTGACGTTGCGTCAAGTATTGCGTCATGAGTCCGGAATTGTCGATGCGACGGACAGTTTCGGAGAGCTTGATGTCACCTTCGGACGACCTTCGATGACCGCTTTGTTGAACGGAGACACGCTGTATCACGACGGACCGGTTCATGTGACGGGTGAGCCGGGCCAAGCGTTTCACTATTCGGACGCCGGGTTCTGTCTGATTCAACTATTGATTGAGGACGTCATGGAGCGTCCGTTTGCGAATGTGATCCGTGACGAACTGTTCATCCCGCTCCGTATGCATGCGAGTGGATATGACTTCGAGGTGGAAGGTGTGGCGTTTTCGAGCGGACACGACAAGCACGGTCATTCCGTCGCCCCCATCATCCCGCACTATCCGTATCCAGCGGCGGCCGGGCTCTGGACGACGACTGAGGATTTGACGCGCGTTGTCATCGAACTGATGGATGCGGTGAAAGGGAACGGTCGCGAACTGTCTCCTCGAGCGGTAAAAGACATGCTGTCTGCTTCGTCTTTAAACCCTTTCGTCGGACTCGGCGTCTTTTTGGATGGGGAACAGGAGCTGCGCGAACTGTCCTCGCTCGGCTGGGGGATTGGTTTTCAAAGCATGCTCGTGGCATACCCGTACATAGGCAAAGCAATGATCATCATGACGAATGCAGAGTTAGGGGTGCACCAAATGGATGGTCTGATTGGGGATATATATCGCGCGACATTCAACTGATTGCGGACATGTTCGCAATGATTTCGTCGACGACCGTGTTGCTATTTTCTCGATTCACATCATAAAACGTATCCTCATGCTTCAACGACACGTGTTCACCGCTTTGGAGCTCGTACTGTTCGAGTAACGGACGAATCCGGTCATGGACGACGCGGGTGGCCTCTAGGGACGTATGTGGATAGATGATGGCGAACGTGTCTAGGGCGATGCGGTATTTATGATCTGTTCGTCTCGTGGCCAGGTGGAGCTCGTCGCTGAAGTAATTCAAGAACCATTCATACTCGGTCCGTCCAAACCGTTCCTCGAACTGTCTCAACTCAGGAATCTGAATGAACGACACCGTGAAGGCGTCACCGTGGCGAATGAGGCGATCGCGCTCTGCAGTCAAGTCCATCCGAAACCGTTCGGCGTTATCGAGCCACGTCTCAGGGTCGACGGCCACGAGCTGTCGTGCCCGTTCCTCTAACTCGAGCCGTGATAGCTGCACGTTCTTCACGAGTTGATGGACGAGGCCGGACAAAATGGACATGACGAGTAGCAGAACTGTAAAACTGATGCCTCTGCCGTTGAAAAACTGAACGTTTCCTGCTTCATAGATGGACGCGAACCATCGGAAATAGATGAATAAAAAGAGGAGGAGCGTGACAGACAGGGTCAGCCCGACACGCATCCCGAAGATGAGGGAAGATAAGACGATGGCGGGTAAAATCAAGTAGCCGAGAAGCCCGGTGTTACTCTCAAGCAAAAGGACGGTGTACGCCATCGTGCCGACAACCATACAAGCGATGAGCCCGAACAAATAAATCGAGTCATTGGTCCATTGCTTCATGTTCATCCCTCCATTTGTTTCGAATCGGCTCGCCATGAGCCACCTCCTCAATTACCCGCTATATGTGGGGAATAACCAATCAAAGATGTCCGTCACCTTCATTATAGAACATCGATGGAAAACGACGAGCTCATTTTTCGAATCGGGGCGAGTGCGTTCTTCGAGTGAATCAAGTAAACGACACCACCGACATCTGTGCCGGTGGTGTCGTCAGTTATGGCGCTAAGTTGGTCTGGCCGTCGTGAATCAACGTGCCGAGAGATTCGCCCGAACAGATGCGCTTCATCGCGCCCATCTCTTCAAAGTCGAACACATGTACCGGGAGATGATTGTCCCGCGCGAGGAGCAGCGCTGACTGATCCATTACCTTCAAGTCATGGCGCAACACATCGTTATAGTGGAGCGACGTATATTGTCTCGCCGTGTTCGATTGATTCGGATCGTCCGTATAGACGCCGGAGATTCCGTTCTTGGCGACGAACAGGGCATCGCAGTGCATCTCGACCGCGCGTTGAACAGCCGGATAGTCGGTCGAGACGAACGGCTGACCGTTACCGCCTGCGAAGATGAGGACATACCCTTTGGTAAGATGGGTGAGCGCCTTCAGTCGGATGTACGGCTCGGCCATACTCGGAATCGGCATGGCCGTCATGACCCGAACTTCGCGGTCGGTCTTGCTCTTGAGTACACCACGCAGCATTAAGCTGTTGATGACGGTACCGAGCGTGCCGATGTTGTCGGCCTCGACGCGATCGATGCCCCATGCGTCGGCCATGTTGCCTCGGAAGATGTTCCCTCCGCCGATCATCAGGGAGACGTTGATTCCCATGTCGATCAATGACAGGATTTCATCTGCAATTTGATTGAGGTTGTGTGCGTCGAAATTTGAGTTGTCTTCGCCGGCGATGGCCGCCCCGCTTAATTTGATGAGCACGTTTTGATAATTGTTCAACGCTACACTCCCTTTCGGATTCCAAATCTCTAAAACTATATAGGTTTTTCAATTAATTAGCAATCAATTATCTGTTTTTTACCGTCACTACTAAACAAAAATAAACTAGACTTTATCAATTAGACGTGTCAATAGGTATAGTTCAGTTCATGGGAGTGGTGGTAGTCAATTATCTTCATCATCAGCTTCAAAAAAATTTTGGTCATTCATCTGTCCTTCAATTGGTTTGACATAGGATTCACAGTGCAGATTTCAATGCCATTAGGATCTTGCAACTGTAGAACGTGCTCACTTGAAATCGTAACGTGTGTCAAAACTGCGCGCTTTGCTTGAGATGCCGTAACTTCAAGGACCGGTCGATTAATTAACTCATGTAAAAACACTTCAAGGCCCATTTTTGGTGTATCAATTCGAAGATGGAGAATCTGCTCGCCCGAGTTTGATTGAATCGCATCTAGATGCGTCTGCAATTCAATTCGAAATCCGTAGGGCGTCTGAATGAAAGCACGGCGCTCATTTTCCTGAACTGTCAAGCCTAATTGTTCTGCTCGTTGCAACGTCTTCACCTTGTCCGCTTCAGTTAACAGAAAACCGATATGATCAAAGATAACTTTTTTTCCGTAACCAAATGTGATGTTGATTGTGCTTTTTTCATCTCGATGATACGGAAAAGGATGTGTTGATGTCGGAAATCGTCCCAGTCAAGCGGAGGATTAAACGCTGTGAAGTCTCCGTCATGTTTTCCAATGCGTTGCGTTACTTGAAAACCGAGCTGTTTATAAAACCTTTCTGTTTCTTCAACAAATGGTGTCCACATATGATAATGAAATAACATAAATTTCTCTCCTTTAGAACCGAAGTTGTCGATATTACACAGTTCCACAACCCGATTGTCATTTTTAGATGAGTGTAAAAATGAGCGGAATCCAGACCACAAATGACGATAATACATTCCAATTTACAGACTCGATATTCATCAACTTTTCACGAAACATTCGATTCCATCGAATCCATCTCAAACCTCCCTCGTTTCGAACGTTCAAGCACTACCCGAACCGTGACCAAGCCGACGAGTAAGAAGGCGAGCGAGAAGGCGACATATGTCGAGCGAATCCCGACATATTCAGCGAGGAGACCGATGCCGAACGTTAACTCGATAATCAAGACGGACTCCGCTACGTTGATCACCCCGGAGAAGCGGCCCATCAGGTCGGTCGGGACGTTGTTTTGATAGAACGACAAGAAGCCGGTGTTCGCGAACGACAAGGCGAATGTGAGCAAAAAGAACCCGACTGCTGCAAGCACGAATGACTCGGAGAAAGCGAAGACGAGATAGCCGACAGGCGTTAGGATGGCACCGAAGCTGATTAGGAATGGTAACGTCAGCCGGGCACTGAACGTCGCGTTGATGATGGAACCGGTGATAATCCCGGCTCCGGCGACACTGACGAGAAAGCCGTAGCGGCTCTCGGAGAAGCCAAGCACTTGCGTCGCGAACGACGCCTCGAGTGAGTCGAGCCCCGACATGAAAATCGTCATGACGCAGAATAGACCATAGACGAGTGTCACGTAACGCATGGTCGACGCGAATCGGACGACCGACTTCCAGTCCTCGATAATCATACGCAGGCTTAATACCTCGACCTCGTCGCTACCGGTGAACAATGTCGGTAGAAGTGAGAGAATCCCGACGGACGCGAGCAACGCCAACGCGTTCAACTGGATGGCTAACGTCGGTGTGCCGATCATGAACAACAATCCCGCGATAGCCGGGCCTAAGATGAACCCGGCCGATTGGACGAAGTTTTTGAGCGCGTTGAACCGTTGCCGGTCACCGCTCGGGACGAGCTTCGTCATATAGACGAGGGAGGCCGATTCGAAGACGGAGCTCGCGACATTCAAGACAAACACGAGCACATAAATGAGCGCGAGTGAGTCGATGAAGGCGAGACTGAAGACGACAATAGCGCGGAGCGCATCCAGCCACATCATCAAGCGGCGCGTATCGGTGCGGTCGATGACCGAGCCTGACCAAACGTTCGCGCATAGTGCCGCGAGCGGGACGAGGATGTAGAGGACCGACACAGCGAACGGTGATTGCGTCATCTCAAGGACAATCAAGTTGAGGGCGATGAAGTACACCCAGGCGCCGAGGTTCGAGATACCGACACCAGCAAGTAAAAGTAAAGGTTGTTTCCAAGTACGCATATCCAACGTCCCCGTTCAAAAGTAGATTTTGAACAGTATGTCACAAAAATGATTGATACACCAGAAAAATCCAAATGATTTCAAAATTTTATGGATTTGATTATCCGACTTGCTCACTTTCCATAGATTGGACAAAGAGGCTGCGATATACTTTTTGATAGAGCCAGATGGCCGTCGCCCCGAACGTAATATAGACAACCGCCATCAGGAGCGGCGGAATCAATCCATACAACGAGACGCTCACGGCGCCGATGAGCAACGCCTGGTGAATCGGGACGTACAACAACTCCCCGAGTGTGAACACGAGCGTGCCGATCAGCATCACCACGACGGAGCCGCTGACGAGGAGCAACGCGAAGCCGCCACTGAACAGGACGACCCCGGTATATAAGACCGAGCGCTCGTTGAAAGGCTTCGTCCATTTCAAGACGAGAAAACTGAACAGGAGCACGAGCACCGTGTTCTCACTCCGCAATACGCCGAGCAGCATCGTCCCGTCTAACGAGACGCCGAATAGCGACTGTGGCGTCGTGAACGTGTCTACGAAATGAATCGCGAGATAATGGGTCAGCTGCAGCTCGAGCGACAACGTTAACACGCCGGCAATCAGATAGATTGTGAACAATCGGTCGCGAAACACGATTGCGTATCCGTGACAGAGCCCGCGCCAAGAAAGTGGGGTCGTGCTCGGCTTCGGTCGATATGTATCGTTCAGTCGCATCCGGATCATCAGCATGCAAGCGAGTGAAGCCAGCGCAGCGCCTATCAAGAGGTCGAATAGATGCGCTTGAAACAGGAACCCCCCGACGATACTGCCGACAACGATGGAAATGTTGAGCGTCCAGTAACTGAGCGCGTACAAGAACTTCCGATTGTCCGTCGTACTGTCATCAATCAAAATCGCCTCGTTCGCCGGTGTGACGATGCCGTTGACAATATTGTTCATCAAAAAGAAGACGAACGTCAGTGTCGGGTCGCTCAAAAACGTGGAGTTGCAGATTGCCATACCGCCGAGGCTCAAGAAGCCGAGGCGTTCGCCGGAAACGAGCACTCGTTTGCGGCCGTAGCGGTCAGCCCAAGCGCCGCCATACAGACTGCCTATGAAGGACAGCACGGTCGTCGTTACAATCAAGACGCCGGCAAGCGTCACGCCGAACTGTTGGGCAAAGTAGATCGTCATGAATGGAAAGATGGCCGTCTGCGTCAATTTTTGAATGAAGTTGATGCTGATGCGGATTTTTAAATTGGGATGTAACGAGTGGAACATAGGGTCACCTGACTTTCATCGAATTATCGACCTGTGATTGGTCTACCTCGATTATGGAAGGTGTGGCGGTTCGCGTCGTATCGAGAATTGCGCAATTGGACCGCAATAATAGGAGGGTCATCATGCAGTTAAAGATGGAGTTGTCGAATGCGAGGATTCATGTCAGGAAGGAACGAAGTGGGTGGCAAGAGGATGTGATCGAGACGGATAGGCATCGATTGACCGTGACGCTCGTGGGGAAAATCGGGGTTCGTCTCGAATCGCGTGAATTTCGATTACAAGACGGAGAGGCGATATTAAGTGAACCAAAGGTACTGTACCAGTGTTTCGTCACGAGTGAACAGGCCACCTTCGTGACATTCGACTTCGATAAGCATGACTTCGACCGTTGGTGGCATCGGTCGAGCGGAGACGATGCACCGGTCATGTTTCAAGAGCTGTCGACGATTGTACCGGAGACGTTGAAGCGCCATCTCGGTATGTGGACGCGCGATTTCATCGAGGACGGACGAGCAAGTCTGGAAGACGATGTCTATTCGTTCCTCAAGACGTATGTCGCGGAACATGCTACGTTCAGCGAAGATGAGTCATATGACGCCGTCTTTACGTATATCGAAGAGAATATTGCATCGGTCATCCGTATCGAAGAATTGAGCCGGTTGGCGAACCAGAGCAAATATCAGTTCATCCGCAACTTTAACGCGTTGACCGGATACACCCCATCACAATACATCACCCGAATGCGGCTCCAAAAAGCGAAACATTTGTTGCGCTATTCAAATTTGAATTTGCTCGAGGTGAGCATCGCCGTCGGGTTCAGCAGCCCGGCCCAGCCGAACAAGCATTTCGCCGACTGGGTCGGCTGCAAGCCGGCACGGTTCCGGGAGAACAAGGGGGCATCGGGTCGAGACGACTTAACGGGTTGTGTCTGCGAAGTGGGCTGTAATGGCCTGAGGCACGTCCTTGAGCGGTCCCGTCAACTGGATGACGTGCGGCAAATGGTAAAACGTGCTCGTCGTCTCGAAATCGTCGAAACGATTTGCTGGGTCATAGATGAATAGCGGCACGTCCGCGCCGAGGGCGATGCCGAGCTCGATGTGACTGCTTTGGCCGGCAGGCAGCAAGATAACGACAAAGTCCGACGCTTTGATCGCCTCGAACTCACTCGTGCCGATGGCTCGCAAGTCTTCAATTGTTGTGGCACGGTCGTTCCTCGTCCAGTCGTATGTATATGTGTGACCGTCGTTGATGAGGTGATTGCGCAACGCTCTGACCTGTTCGATGTTCGCAAAGCGGGAGCCGATATAGAAGTGCATGTCAGTCCTCCTAAGTATGTCATGTCGTTTGATTCAGATTGAAGGCGAAACCTCACCATAACATAATTGTTTCGAGTGTTCGCACGAACCCAATCCCAATCCAATTTGGAGAGAACAAAAGGTACACGATGTACATGATGAGGCTCGTGCCACTAATCGTAATCGCTTGAAAACGATGCGTCACACGACGTTCCCTCATAGTTTGACTCGGTCGAATCGTGTCACCGCGAGTTTATGGATGACGAGCAACAAAATCGCGATAAAAAAGACGAGTAGCGCGACGTATTCCGGATTGGCATTTAGAAAGTAGTTAAACCCGAACAGTGGTGTCACGAACAGGATGTAGAGCGGATACTGAATCGCGAACAAGGCGTCTAACAGCACGATGTCATACACGTACGACTCGAAACTGATCAAGGTGAACACGGTCACACTGGCAAACAAGATGGCCATGATCAACCATTTGGCGACTCGATTCCGCAATAAACACGTCCCGATCATGCAAACGAGTAGTAAGCCGGATGTGACCGCATGAATCGGCAACATCGTCGCATCGGGAAACATAATGGATGGAATCAGGTTCACGATGAACGCGAGTACATAGACAGATGACAAGATGATGAGGCATTTCTTTGGATTGCCCATTAGGTCACCGCTTTCTTCATAAGGGTTATATTTACATTTACTTACAAGTGTAATTTTACACTAAAGGGATAGTATGTCAAGATGAATAGGGGAAGTCAGACCAAAAAGAAAGGTGGATCAACAATGACAAAAGACGAATTGAAGGCACTAATGTCGACGGACGAAGTCGAAATCAAACTCGAGGGTGTAGAAGGATTGCCTCGCTTCGTATTCATCAACGAGCGCGAGCGGTTCGAGGAAGTACAGTAGGTTAGAACAGAGCTTTGACGATTATTTAGGAAGGGGCAATTGTTCAAATGAGTCTGAAACAACAATTACACAAGGCGATCCTCTCAAACGACCAAGCGACCATTCAACGTCTAGTGAAATCGCTAGTACACGAAGTGGTGTTAGATACCTTTCTTGAAGTTGCGTTTGATACGGATAATTTGGCGGTCTATGAAATCGTATGCTATCTAATTCAAGTTGAACAGACCGCTGAGTTGGAAGAGGCTGCGTCGCTTCTTATGAGCCAACCGTTCTGTCACCATCCTCATGCCTACGAACGAGCCTACGAACATGCGAAACGTGCTGTCGAACTTGATACTAGACGCATAGATTTGAAGGAATACTTGCTCTTTTTCAATGCAATTCCCGACAAATTAATGACGGATGCGGAAGCGAACGACTTAGCGATCGAGATTCTAAAGTTAAGACCTTCAAGTCAGGTGGCTAAGTTGCATTTACAGTGAACTGATAATCGAAGTTGTTATTGGATGATTATTCCAAATTTAACGTTCGATGATACAATGAAAGGGAAATCAGTCATAGAGGAGGCGATGAGATGCGTTGGATGAGTCGACTTGGATTAACCGCAGTATTGACGGTAGGAGCAGTCTTCATCGGACTGCGTCTCATCAACCTGTTGATGGAATGGTGGTACCGTGCTCCGACATCAGGATTGAAGTTGCGACCGACACCTGAAGCATCGGGGTATTCGAACGCAATGTTTGAAGGGGCGATGAGAAATCCGAATGAAGAAGAACTGTCTCGTCTGAAATTGGACTATTTGGATTATACGATTGATTCCGTGACGACCGTCATTGATCGAGGCGATGGTCTCTTCTATTGGTTGCTGTTTTTAGCTTGTGTATTGCTTGGTGGACTGATTTTTACCGCAAAATATCGCCTTAAATATCGTAAACGTGCTAAAGAAACAGCTTCGTTCACGTCACGACCGTCTTTGCGTTATTCAGTCTCGAGCTCGATGGCAAGTGTCGAGGAACCAGCTTGGACCGGTGTGACGATTCGGGACGCCCTCATCGCATTCAATCAGGCGTTGCCGCCGGCGAAGAAATGGATGTCGACGGAGACGGTATTGGAATGGGCGCATCGCATCGGATTAACGGACATCGATTTCAAACCGTATTTGGACGAGCGCTATGGAATGGCAGATCCCGTGACACCAGAACAGGTTGCCCGATTCTGCATGACGCTCGAACAGTATGAGAAGACGGATTCAGTCGAATAGATGAATCAGGACAGGGGATTAAGAGATGGCGCGAATCAAGTCTTTCACATTTTGGATAACACTTTTTGCGCTACTGATTTGTCTCTATAACTGAAGCGGGTCAGATGACAAATCGATTCTCTTCTTTCTGACAAGTCCGCCGTTCTGGGTGATGGAGACGCATTGGTTCGTCGAGATGTTCACGCATCCGTCCAATATCCCGATGTGGTTCAAATATGGGGTGACCATCATCTTTTGGGCGGTGGTTGGTATAGGGATTGACCGCTTGCTCATGAGGCGGAAGACGCAACAACTACGTTAGGTCAGGAGAGATGAAACGAATGGAAATGCGTGTCGAGACGTTGTTTCAAACAAAAGGATCAAGAATAGTGGATGCCGATCTATCAGGTGATGAGCTGATTGTTCTCGTGGATGAGGAAATGCCCATCGTCTATTGGAACGATCGGACGCTGCGACTGCCGTTTCATTTGAGTTCGCTGTTTATCCGACTCTTGGATTCTAAAACGTTTCTCGTCGTCGATGTGACGCTAGAGGAGACGTCCGTCAACGCCTGGGTGATCAATGAGCAAGGTAACGTTATCCACGCGTTCCACGCGGGCAATGCCATTGGGTCGGTCGCTGTCAACGACACGGGAATTTGGATCGGTTATGTCGACGAGGGGGTGTTCGGGGAAGGCATCTCTACTGAGGCACTCGTTTGTTTCTCGCGGACAGGGAAAGTGTTACGCCGTTATCATTCTGATTTTCTCCGTCCACCGACTATCGTCGACTGTGAGCTATTGCAAGCGGATCGGACCGGGGTCTGGCTCTGTCCGTCGATTTGGTATGACTTGATTCATATCGATGTGACTGGTCAACTCAATAAATATAAGACACCGAAGCTTCTTCACGACAGTTCGGCGCTGACGATTCAAGGACAGGTGAGTTACTTCGTGAAAGACGGAATGATGTACCGCTGGCCGTTTGGTGAGCGGAAACGTCCTCATGTTGTGGCCGAGTGTTCAGGAATCGCTAGAGGGTTAGGAGAACGCGAGACGTTCCACTTTATTCGGATTGGTGATGATGAAGTGTGCGGCATTCAGATTGTCGACGAGTGATGATAAGTATGGATAGTCGTCGAATCAGTGAAAAAATTACTCCGTTCAACCCGTTGATTGCTCGTGTCGGGGACCTGATGTTTACATTCTCACCCGTTTGGACGATAGAAATGTGATTATCTTGGAATCAACTTGTCGGAATCAATTCCCTCTTTTTTGTAAATTCAGTATACTCATGTTAGTACATAAACTAATAATGATCCTTTATATTATTTCAAATACCGCATTAATGTCAATTTAATAAAGAAATAGAACGATGAACATGATAAAGCTAGTTTCAAAAGAACGCGATTATATCGATAAATTAATCTACATACAATCTTTAAAAACGAAGCGGCTTCATCGAAGGGGTATAGCAGTATGTCTGTTTTGAAGTAGAGCTTATCTTAATCTAAACCATGCAACAGTCTGCCACCTCGGTTAGTCTTGAACGAAGTCCAAAATATGTTTCTATGAAAAGAAAATGGGATACTATACCGATGAAGGAAAACTGAGTCGCAACAACTCGAATTGGCTACATAAACGTTAACGTTCGTTTCTCTTAGGGGACGAAGAATGGAACATCCACATGACTTAAAAGGGGAGATTCAACGATGTGGGATCAAACAACGAAGTTACTTATGAAAAAGGCGAAGAAACAAACGAAATGGACCGAAGGCGTGTTTGTCAATCCAGTCTTTTGGATGGTAAATGGAACGCCATATTACATGGCGGGTTTTACGAGAAACAATCAATCGGTGGCAACCGCCTACTTCACAATCGGGGAAGAGAACGTGGACGAAGTACTGATTGCGCAGCCGAACCTGTCTTATTTTGCCGATTTAAGCGGCAACCTATCGCGTATGGCGACGGACCGCGCAAACATTCCGATCTCTTATTACACGAAACCGTTAGACATTCCGATTATGAACGCGAGCCCGCAGGTTCAACAAGGGCGAGACGCGTTTGCTCACTTTTGGGAGATTCAACAAACGTTTAATCAGATGCTTCAGGACTATACGGCGTATTATAACGATGACGTATTAATCCGAAAGCACATTACGGACACAGATTTGTCTAAGATGAAAGAATTCGCCGTGCTAGCAGACATCTATCAATATCAAACGTTGAAGATTTTAACGAGTCAGGGTGAAGACATTCAAGCGTTCGCGGCGTTTCTCGAAAATACGAAAGAATGGTCCAGCCTGTCTCGAGAAGAAAAGAAATTCATAAAAGGGATTGCTGTCGGAAAAGAAAATATGCAAAAAAACATGGAGGCCTTAGACGTGCTCGAGGCCAATGATTTTGACCAAATGGTTAAGTTGAATTATGACCATTTAATCAATAAAAATAAAGCAATTATCGAGGGACAACGACAGTATATCCGTTATCCGAAAAGGATTTCTTAAGGGGGATTTGATTTTGAAACAACTCGAAGTGGCTACATATACGATGACAATCGACGCACCGACTGACCACACGTTCGCTTGTCTCGCAGAAGACGAACATATCATCAAATGGAACGACCATTTGATCGAAAATATTTATGAGGACGGTGACGCCTCACTCGTGACGGGAAAACGGTTCATCTCGGTCCAACAGTTCGAGAAAAAAGAGATTCGGGTCGAATCCGAGTTGACCCATGTCAATCGTCCTCACGAATGCGAGGTGCAGGCGGTGACGAATCAAGGGGTGTCGATTGCGACGTATACGTTGAGCGAGACGACAGACGGGACGGATGTGACGATTCGCATCTCACTCATCCCTTCGTCATGGCTATATGCCCTGTATGTAAAGGCGTTCAAATGGGCGATTCGCCTGATTTACGATGAACAGTTCAAACAGTTCCGCATCTACGCCGAGGCGAGTGCGCCAAAACCGTCACCTGCCCGAGAGGCGGAGTGATTTGCGATGATTGAACCGATTACCTCTTCGACGCGTGACGCGGTCCGTGCATTCTTTATCGATGCCTGGGGCTCACCTGAGATGGTCATCTCGACCGGGAAGTATGACTGCGCCACGCTTGACGGGTTCGTCTGGTCGGAAACAAACGTCATCATCGGCCTCGTCACGTATGTCATTCGGGAAGACGAGATTGAGATCATCTCGCTCGACAGTCTCCAGGAGAAGCGTGGCATCGGCTCGGCGCTCCTCGATGAAGTCGAGCGAGTGGCCAAGCAACATCAGCTCGTACGGCTGTCGCTCATCACGACGAACGACAACCTGCGTGCGCTCTCCTTTTACCAACGCCGAGGCTGGCGCCTCGCACGGATCATCCCGGGTGCGGTCGATGCGGCCAGGCTACATAAACCGTCGATTCCCGTTATCGGTGAGCACGGCATCCCGCTCCATGACGAAATCGTCCTTAGCAAAATCATCACAACCTAAAGAAAAGAGGGATTTTCCTATGATTCGATTCGGTATCATCGGCACAAACTTTATCACCCGTTCTTTCATTGAAGCGACCCATGAAGTCGAAGGCGCATCCGTGTCCGCCGTCTATTCCCGGACAGACGAGCGCGCGAAAACGTTCGCTGAAGAATTTGATATTCCAAACACGTTCACCTCACTCGAGGAGATGGCGTCCAGTGAGTTGATTGATGCGGTCTACATCGCGAGCCCAAACTCGCTCCACGCTGAGCAGAGCCTGCTCTTTATGCGTCACGGCAAACACGTTCTCTGTGAGAAACCGTTCGCCTCGAACGTTGAGGAAGTGAGACAGATGCTTGAGACGGCGCGCGAACATGACGTCGTTTTGCTCGAAGCGCTCCGCAATCTATTCATGCCGAACTTCGATGTGTTGCGTCAAGAACTCCATCGCGTCGGACCGGTCCGGCGTGTCATCTTGAACAAGTCGCAATACTCGTCACGCTACGACTTGTATAAGCACGGGGACAACCCGAACACGTTCAATCCTGCCTTCTCGAACGGTTCACTGATGGACCTCGGCGTCTATTGCCTCGGCCCGGCTTTGAAACTTTTTGGACGACCGAGAGGCTTACATGCCAACGCCGTCAAGCTCGAGTCAGGTGTCGACGGCAGTGGTTCGACCATCTTGTCGTATGACGGCATGGACATCATCGTGCTCCACTCGAAAATCCATGGCACGGACGCCCCATCCGAAATCATTGGGGAAGCGGGGCGCATCGTGATTGACGATATCGGTTCGCTCGACCGCTTGACATTCGTTGGCCGAGACGGGGCGACCGTCGAACTCGGTTTAGAACAGGATAGCCATATGACGTATGAGATTCAGACGTTCGTAAACATGATTGAAGCAGGGGAGCGGGAGACCGAGGTCCATTCGTTTGCCGATATGCTCACACTCGCGGACGTCATGACCGATATCCGGCAGCGCATCGACGTGCGGTACCCGGCTGACGCATAACAAAGAGCCTCGAGCACACATACTCGAGGCTCTTATTCTAAATAGAAGGTGAGGAACAATAATGAACGTACAAGAGATTTTAGAGGAGATTGAAAAGATATATTATTGGGATGCTCGTGTGCTCGGGTGTGATTGTCGGTACTACGGGGATGAAGTGTTAATCAAAATTGAAGAAGAAAATGAGAGTTATCATCACCAGATCGAATTTTTAGGATGTATCAAAGTGGACATCGTTGCTCCTTTGAACGACCGGGTGGCACCCATCAAAGAATTATCTAGATTACAGCTACCTTACTTTATGCACGATATCGCTGTCTCGAGTTACATGTTGGATGGGACCGAGGTGTTCGTCTGTAATCTGTTGTTCCCTCCCGCAAGCGCTGAAATTCATTTCACCAAAATCAGGATTGGGAAGGAATATCATTGATGCTGATTCTGTTTTAACACATCCATGACCATCGCGATTCGTTCCTCGGTCGAGTAGTCGCCTTCGATTCTTAGGATGGGACAAGCCAGTTCAGCCAGCCATTGTTCATGCGACGACTTACTTCTAACTTCTGTCCCGGCATGGTCGTAAAGGGCGGCCCAACTCAAAAACGCTTGTGATTGCTCGTATAGGCTACCGCCAGCGAGTGCTTCCTCACCATAGCGCTCGAGTTCCCGTTGTTGCAATCTGGCCAAGCGGACGTCAGGCGGAATCCATAAAAAGATGACCAAATCAAAATAGGGCATGAAGCAGTCGCCCCAGCCGACAAGTGACCCTGACAGAATCCACTGTTCAGATTGGAGCAACTCTTCCTTGAGCATCTCGCGTCGTTCAGGGACAGGTCTCGGTTCGGTGAACTTGTTGATCCAGAAATAATCGTCCGTATCCAGATGAGTATGCGGCAGGACGTTCGCCAACGCGTCGCCAAGTGTTGACGTGCCGGAGCCCGAAGCGCCGAGTATGTGAATTCTGCTTCTCATGTTTGCCTCTCCCATCAACCTATATTTTTGCGGCTTACATCGTGAACTCCTACGGTATATTCTCACCATTCCAACTTCGATGTCCGTCTTCATCGGAAAAAAATATGTAGGCGTTATCCTCTTTTTGAGGATTATAATGAAGTCACGCTGGATAATTTTACAATAAGTTTCAGTGGAATAATAGTGAATGATGACATCCATAGAACGGGAGACGATGACATGACGACCTTATATTTCGTAAGACATGCACACTCTACATATACAGCCGATGAATGGACGAGACCCTTATCTGAAAAGGGAGAGAGAGACGTCCGTAACATCACGAACACCTTGAGTGAAGAAAAGATTGATCTCGTCGTTTCGAGTCCATATAAACGAGCTATTCAAACCGTCCAAGGGATTGCTGACCAGATTGGGACAGAAGTGCTACTCATGGACGATTTGCGGGAACGGATGTTGACGACAGAGCCGGCCGAGAATTTTACCCTGGCGATGACGAGAGTGTGGGAAGATCCTACTTTTGCATGGGAAGGCGGCGAATCGAACGTTGTCGCTCAACAGCGGGGAGTCCGTGCGATTCAGTCACTACTCGACCAATACGAAGAAAAGCGAATCGCAATCGGTACGCACGGGAATATCATGGTGCTGATCCTTAATTATTTTGATGGACAGTATGGCTATACGTTCTGGAAAGAACTCCATATGCCGGACGTATATAAAGTGACGTTCAATCAACAAGAACTATTGAGCGTCGAAAAGCTTTGGGACCGTCAAGGAGTGGTTTGAAGTCGGTTTATGACGACGTGAAAAAAGGATGGGGCCGGTTTCGGTCCCATCCTTCAAAGTCTACTCTCTATTCAGATACAGATGGCGGATAAACAAGCCGAGTGCGACCGTCATGATGACGGCCGGAATCAATCCGACGAGCAACAAAGAACCCATGCGTTCAGTCCTTTCTGAGCGCAGCGAGGCGCTGTGTCATGTCTTGGAACGATTGTCGGTCCGAGAGCACGCTCAATTCACCGGCGACGAGGTCGTTCACTTCACGGTCCCAGTCCTGGCTGAGCGTCGTCTCGAGCGCGGCAAGGTGCGTCGCCGTCCGTTCGACTTGATGACTTCCGACGCGCGCAAGCTGTTCACGCACCGCCGTCTTCAAGAGGGCGCTCAAGTCGTCGCGCAACTTCGTCCGGCCATCGCCTTCGAAGAACTGGTTCGCATTCTTATAGTGCTTCAAGACTGGACGGAACGGGGCCGCCTCGAACGTGATTGGGTCGACGGCGTCGCGGAGCCAATCGATGTCGATGTCGTCTTCGAACGACAACGTCGGCAAGAGCGGACGCAGTTTGAGCGTCTCGCGCTCGATCAAGCGTTCCGTCTCCCGTTTCAAGAAGCGCTCGAGCCGATATTGGAACACTTGCAACTCTTGATGGATGTCATACGCATACTTGTCGAGTGTCCGGATGAGGGCGCGCTCTAGGCTCGCCTTCGACCCATCCACCTCGACCGGATGGAACGTCTCCTTGACGAAGTCCGACAGACGGAGGAGCGAGCGCGTCTCGAGATGGGCGAGCAACTCGCCCGTCTCGCGCTTGAACGGGTCTTCGAGCGTCGTGACGTTGAGACGATTGTCAGACGTGCGCACTTGTTCGAGCTTGTCACGGCGGGCCGCCTTGACGCTCGCATCCGCTTCGGCCTCGCGGACGACGTCCTCGAACGCGGCGACGAGGGCTTCTGCCTCGTCTTTGATGCGGACCGCGTTCGCCTGACGCAAATCGTGGTCGACGAATTGCTCGAGCTTGGCCGAGAATCGGTCGAACCCGGCGTCCGTGCCCTGGATGGCGTTTCGGCTCGAAATCGGCAGCACCGTCGGATGACGGACGCCAAGTTTCGTCAACTGGTTCGACACATAATCGGTGACGGCGAGCCGTTCCGCCTCATCCGCCGCCAAATCGGACGCGTTGACGAGGAAGAACATGTGATGGTCACCTGTCCCTTGGACGCGTCCGAGCTGGATGACGAGTTCTCGGTCGGCTTCGGTGAAGGCGTGATTGTAATACGTCACGAACAGGACGGCGTCGGCGTCACGCATATAACCGAACTGTACTTCGCTATGACGGTTGAACTGCGAGTCGGCACCTGGCGTGTCGACGAAGATGATGCCACGCTCGGCCCAAGGGGAGTCGATGGCGAGCTCGATCTCTTTGACGATACAGCTCTTCTCTTCCTCCGTGACGAACGAGCAGAACGTGTCATAGTCGACCGTCTCCTGGCTACCGAGATAGGACAGGGGAGCGTTCTTGACAGCGTTGACGAACGGGTGGTCGAGATGGAGTGCGTCGAGTGACGCCCCGTAACCGTTCAGCTCGGCCTCGAGTTCGGCACGTGTCTTGAACGTGATCAACGCACTCTTGTTGGCGCGGCCGTTCGGCGGCACGATTTTCGTGATCGACGCCGTCAGTGGGTTCGGTGACGTCGGGAGAACCGTCTCACCGAGCAACGCGTTCAATGTCGACGACTTGCCGGACGAGAACGCCCCAAAGATGGCGAGCGTGTATGTCTCGGATTCGGCCCGGGCCAATTTATGACGGAGCGACTTGACGCGTGACTTGAATAACGGATGGTTCTCTAATATTTCACATACCGTATATTCATAAGAAAAATCAAACGACAAAGCGGTGATATCATCCACCAGAAGCGAGGTCGAGGCAACTTCTTGTTGCTGATGTTCGACTTGTTTCTGCGGTAATTGGTCGGCCGTGACGTAGTGACGGGTCTCAAGGTCCGTCAAACGCGAATCCGAGAGGTCACGTGTCGTGTAATGGGTGAGCTCGTCTCTCTGTTCGGCCAGCTGACGTTGTAGCGCCAACGTGTCGAGCATGTCATACAATTCGTCTTGCTCGGTCTCGATGGCATGGATTCGGTCTTTACCTTCGGCCTCAAGATACGTTTCGACGGACGTGACCCACGGTTCGGACACTTTCGTCACCCAAGAGGCGAGGGCCGACTCGATGTCACGGCTGAATTGAAGCACCGTGTCACCACTGAGCGATGCGCCGGACTTCACTTGGTCACTGATGAGCGTGCTCGGTGCAGTCGGTAACGTATCCGGACGGGACAAAATCGCCTCGGGCAGTTTCAAATCGCGGACGATGTCTTCAGCGTACTTGATCAAGTGGGGGCGAAGGTTCGTATCGATCAATCGGTTGAACTCCTTGACAGCGATCTCTTCACGACGTAGCCGTTCCTGGCGCGTCTTGTCTTTTGAGAAGAACAGGCCGACCTTGAACTCCGGCGCACAACTCTCGAGATAGTCCCGCAACAGTTCACGGAACTCATAGTTCATGATCGGCGCGCTCGCGACGATCGGTGTCTGGTGTTTGAAGAACTCGCGACGGAACGCGGTGAGCCAAATCGCTTTCTTATCGAGGCGTTGCAGGCGGGCTTGAATCTCCGTCGGCTGCTTCTCGATGACCGGTAACTCGTTCAGGAGCGCGTCGTTCGCACGAGTGGACCGGGCGAGCAACGTGTCGACGAGCAAGTCGGCGCGCGCTTCCGCATGTTCCCGCGCGGCGTCGATGACGGTTTGGACGTACGTCCGGAGGCGTTCGACCTCATTTTCAGGGTGATCGAGCTCACGGAGCGAGATGTAGAACATATCGTCCGGATTGATGGCGTGACGGGTGAAGGCGGTCTCGAGCGAACGCTTGAACGTGCTGAATGGAAGCTCTCCTTCATCGTGCTTATCGATTTGGTTGATGATGATCGAGTAGGGACGTCCTTCGGCGCTAAACTGTTTCATCAGTTTGATGTTTTGTTCGGACTGGACGTGATTGTAGTCCATCATGAAGAACAGATGGTCGGCGAGAAAGAGCGAGCGTTCCGTCGCTTGACGGTGCCGTTCATCGGTCGAGTCAATCCCAGGCGTGTCCATAAGGACAACGTCGCTTCCAAACGGGAAGCGGGGCAGGGCGTACTCGACTTCTTTAATCTCTTCGATTTTGCAGTAGTCGCTCAAACGGTCGAGCTCATCCGGCGCGAGTCGAATCCAATCTGTATCGTTGACGGCGACGGATGCCCCGATTTCCCCATGTCGAAGCGTCACGATATTCGCACTCGTCGGAATCGGGCTCGTCGGTAACACACCGTCCCCGAGCCAATTGTTGAGAAGTGTCGACTTACCGGCCGAGAAATGACCACAGACCGCGATCCAAATCTCGTTTTGTGTCACTTTTCGGAGTGCGGTCTTGGCGAGACGAGCCGACTCGGTCTCAGTTTGTGTGTCAAATACGTCGGTCAATTGCGCGAGGCGTATGCGTTGTTCGTTCATAATTCCCCATCCCCTACTTATGATTCCGTCGTGATGCCGACGCGATGTCTACGATATGAGTTGTTTTCCCAGGCTTGAATGACGAGATCTGCTACATCGTCACGCGAGATTGGTCCCGAGTTCTGTGTCCCGAGCACGTTAGCTGTGATGACGATGTTCCCGACGGACGCGTCTTCAATCAATTGGGTCGGGCAGACGATTGTATAATCGAGCGTTGATGCATCGAGCAGTTCATATGCCCGGGCGTGATCCTCGGCCGCGGTCGTCATCGAACGTTTCGACTCACGGGTCTCGAAACGATAGTTGTCAGAATCATGTGCCTGCAAGATGCCGGCCGTCCCGACTGTCAGGATGCGCGTAATCCCGGCTGCTTGCATCGCTGAGATGATGAGCGGTGTGAAGCGGGACAAGACGTCCTGCTTATCCGTACCGAGCGCCGACATGACGACGTCGGCCGATTTCACCGTTTCTGCGATGGCATCCGCATCGGTCGCGTCACCGATGATGACCGTGAGACGATCCCTCGGTTCAACCTCGCGACGTGACAAGAGTCGGACGTCGTGGCCGTCTTTTAACAAACGTTCAAGCAACCGCATCCCCGTGCGGCCGCTCCCTCCAAATAAAGCAATGGTTGACAAGTAAACCCCTCCCAATCAAGATTAAAGAAAATATCCAACGCCATCATACCACGGAAGCGCTATCGAAACAGGAGACAACGGCTTGAAGTTGTGAGGTTTCAGGGCAGGGTAAGTGGGATACAAAAAGTTAAGACGTGTATAAGGGAGGAAGACACTTCGTTGTCGACACCGCATGAGATTTGGAGCTAGAACCATCAAGACCGGGATATCCGTCGCCTTGGTATTGCTCATCGCCGAGGCATTTCAATTTCAACAGATTGTCGTACCGGCACTCGCGGCCTCGCTCGCGTTATTGCCGTCCGTTTATCAGACGGGTGTCCGGCTATTAGAAGAACTAAAAGGGAACTTGATCGGGGCTTTGCTCGCCGTCTTCTCATTAATGTTGACGCCGAACCCGACACCGATCGCCATCGGAGTCGTCATCATCATCGCCATCTCGATCCTTCTCTTTTTGAACCTCGAGTCGACGACCCGGACCGTCATCTTGACGACGATTCTGATTATGGAAGGGGCGAGCCAGTCGGACATGCCCGTCTGGATGTTCGCAGGTGAACGTTACTTGCTCATCATGATGGGGATCACCGTGGCGCTTGTCGTCAATGCGCTCTTGTTCCCGCCGCGCTATGAGCGGAAGCTTGAGGACGAGATCGCGACCGTCTCCCAAATGGCCGTCCGCATCGCGCGACTGTTCTCGGAAACAGAGGGAGGACGCTCGTCATTTGAGTCACTCGATGAGACGAAAAAGAAACATCGAGCCTCAAAGACGACGTACGACTTCTTTGAAGAAGAGATTAAAGCCAACCGCTGGCTCGAGAAGAAGACGCCGATTTATCGCCGGGCCGTCTTGAAGTCGAAGATGATTGATACGAATAGTGCCGCTATCCACGTGCTCGACAAGCTGCATGACGATTTTCTGACGCTCGAACATCTACCGCCCCAGCTCGAGGACGAACTGATGCGTCATATGCGGCACTTGCTCAGACGGCATGAGCGTCTATTCTCGGCTTATGAATTAGAAAACGAGCACATCATCGACCGGGAAGAGGATTTAATCCATGAGAACTTCGACTTCGCGAAGTTGATGATCGAGAAGATGCGGGATGAAGAGGAAGACCTCATCCTGACCGTCGTCCCGCTCGTCGCGACGATGACAGATTGGGTCAAGGCGATGAATGAGCTCGAACGCTACCTCATAACCGAGATGAAGAAGCACGGGGACAACCTGAAAGTGGAACCGCGTAAGAAGTGGTTCTTTGAAGACTAACAAATCGCCAAGTCGCAGAAGCGGCTTGGCTTTTTTTATGGAGCGAAAAGGAATACCGGAAGTTGTCGCTGAATGTATGAGAGGCGTGCAGTAATGAGGGAGGGATCAGCATGATGAATAAGAAAGTAAGTATAGGCCTTGTTATTCTTTTATTTGTAATTTGGATGGTTGTCTCATTGACCCTTCCGCCCAAGCTTATTGCGAGTTCAAGTGACGGGAAGTTTGATGCGGTTTATACGGTTTCTCATTCCTTAAAAGAGACGTGGGCGGGTCAGGTGGAATGGGAGGAGTCAGACGGTGTCATCGTCAATCTATCTTTTTATGAGAACGACATCCAACTGACGGGGGATATTATGACCCATCCAATTGAGATGGATCAAAGCAACTCGTATGAATTTGCATTTTTAGGTACTGAACCGAATCCGACCAGTGTCTACACGCTACGAATTTCTGTAGAAGAAGAAGGGAAAACTCATGAGGAAATTCTGACGTTCAAACCAAGAAAACGTCTCTTTGTCCTACCCGCACTTGACTGAACTCATATATCATTCTGGAGGTTTTGATGAAAACGTACCTACAACACACCAAGAAGTTTTGGAACATCGCGTCGGTTCCGACGAGTTCGCCGTCCATTACGGAAAACTCGGGACGATTGGTAAAGTTCAAATTAAGTATTTTGAATCCGACGGTATCTGCCGCAAAGAAGCGGACAAGCTGATTCGTCAGAAACTCCGGAAAGGGTACGTCGAGACCGATACCGATTGGGACGACTTGATTTATGTCGACGACCCGGAAGTCGGTCCCGACCAACTCACCGCACATCCTCGGTTCAATGCTCATTTTCAGGAAGACTTCTACTTGGATTGTACGGATGAGTACAGTCCGTTCGGCAGTGATGAAGGCGCCGACGTGCTCGTGATGTTCGAGGACGCAATCCGAAAAGAACGGGACATCGATTTCCTCGTCGGTGCGTACGACATCGTTTCGGGCTGGATGGAGCGGGATGTATCGAGCCCTGACGACTGGGTGACATATGAATACGGATTCGACTGTGACGTCGCCGTCATGTCGAGTGCGTTCGCATCGATTAAACTGACCGGTCATCTGGACGTTTCGCTACAGGAGGAAGGCGTTGCCGCACTCGACCGTCTTATCCAGCAAGTCGAACCAGAAGACAGACCGCGGTTTAAATTGATGAGCGTGCAGTTGAGCAGTTTCCCGACCTCAATTTGAAACTTTTTTAGGGAGTGCGCCGTATACTAGAGGTAGAACGGACATATGCTCCGAATCGTTAGGGGGAAACACCAATGTCAGACATAGAAACAACACCGACAACATTCAGCGGCACATTGCCAATCGAGGCACGCACCGTGTTCCGACTGTCGAGCGCCATCTTTTATCTCATCGGGCTCGTCATCACAGGCGGCCTCGTCGCTGCCGCGCTCTATTTTGACTGGCCGACATGGTTGCAATATACGATGTACGCCTTACTCGCCATCGACCTCATTTATAGTGTGATTGATATCGTCGTCTTCCAAAAATGGAAGCAAGAGCGGTTCACGTATGATGTGAAACCACTCGAGATTCGCTTGCATCACGGCGTCATCACGACAAACGACGTGTTAATCCCGATGACGAAAGTACAATACGTCCACGCCCAACAAGGACCGCTGCTTCGAAAGTACGGTCTGCAGACGATCACCATCGGGACGGCCGCCGGGTCACATGACATCTTCGCGATTGAAGAATCGTTCGCGAAGTCGCTCCGGGAACAGATTGCGGTGTATGCCCGCATCGAGGAGGAGGATGTCATATGACAGAAGCCGCCCTCACGTGGCATCGGCTGCCGAGTCGCGTCTTGCTGTTGCGTGTCTTAGAGGTCATCAAGTCGTTCATCATCCCGCTCGTGTTGTTGTTCGTCATCAACAATGACTGGAGTTCGACGTTCGGCATCATCCTGCGCGTCGGGATTCTGCTGTTCCTCTTGCTTGATATTTTGCAGAAGTTCTTCGGCTGGCTCAACTTCCGTTATGCGCTCGACGAGAAGACGGTATATGTCATCGACGGTAACTGGATCAAGAAAGAAAAGTCATTGCCGCTCTATAAGATTCAGAGCGTCCACTCGAACAGCCCATTTTTGTACCGGCTGCTCGGTGTCGTCGAATTGACGTTCGATACGAACGCGAACAGTGACGACGCCTCGTTCAAATTGGCTGGCGTCTTCCCGAATGAGGCAAAACGGCTCGAAGACATCCTCGACCAGGTCCGTCACCGCAAGACCGAGACCGACGTACCGGTAGAAGGGGAGACGGACGTGACCGAAACACCGGTGACGATTGAAAAACCGACGAGTCGTTTATTGTACGCCCTCTCGACCCGAGAGATCATCATCGCCTCGTTGACGTCACTGTCGGTGTTCGCCATCTTCCCGGTCGCCTCGACGATCATCTCGTCCATCGATGACTTCATCAATCTCGACGGGACGTTCGATACGATCGGCGATTGGGTCGTCCACGCGTCCATCATCGCCATCGGCCTGCTCGTCCTGACGGTCCTGATATTGTCGGTCGTCATCGGCATGGTCATCAACTTCTTGAAATACGGGAACTTCCGGCTCGAACGACGCGGGGACCGCATCCGCGTTGAGAAAGGACTGCTCAACCGTTCCGCTAAAGAGATCCCATACGAGAAGATTCAAGCGGTCCGGGTCAAAGAGACGTTCATTCGGCGCTGGTTCAACATCGTCGGTGTCGAACTCGTCGCGGCCGGGACGATGGACGAGTTGAAAGACGAATCGTCAACCATCCTCCCGTTCGTGAAACGGGAGCGGGCGATGACCGTGTTGAACGAGCACTTCGACCAGTTCGTCTGGTCTGACACGCTATATCGTTTGCCGAAGCGTTCCCTCTGGGTCAAACTGCTACGCATCAGCTGGGTCGGACTTATCGTCTCGGGTGTCGTGCTGTATTTCTTCCGCGATTACGCTTGGTGGCTCATTCTGCTGTGGGCCATCATCATCGGCGGCCGCCTGTTGAGCTATATGACGACACGCTACGCCCGGAACGGTCGCTTCATCGAATTACGGACCGGTGCCTTCAACGTCACGTCGTTCTTGACGGACAAGCCGCGAATCGAACAGATTCAAGTGACGCAGACGCCGCTTCAACGCCGTTTCGATGTGTGTAACGTATTATTTTCGACTCGCGGTGTTCTAGCGTATGAGTTGATTGAAGATATCCCGAAACAAGAGGCGGAGGCCATGCTGAACTGGTTCTCCCGCTATACGGTACAGGAAGATATGAAAACACCGGGCTAACGGATAACCCAGTCAGGTGATCGACGAGCCCCCTCGCGTGTTGCGAGTGGCTCGTCTTTTTTAATCGGCTTGAGGGATCGCTCCGACATAAGCTTGAAGTTGATTCTCTTTTGTGTTCATGAAAAATCATGGCGCGTGTAGGTCACACGAGCCATGATTTTTCATGAACAGCATTGGAAGAGACTTTAGGGAGAATGATTGTGAACGTCGTTTCTCTTGGTTGACTCGTCACGTGAATCTCGCCCTCATGTAAATCGATGATGGACTTGGCGATGGCGAGACCGAGACCTGATCCGCCGGTGTAATGTGCGCGTGACTTTTCCACTCTAAAAAATCGTTCAAACACATATGGGATGTCACGTGAGGGGATGGCCTCCTCGCCGTAATTCGTCATGTTGATAAGAACCACTTCATCCGTATCTTCAATGAACGTATCGATATACGTTCCGTCACGCCCGTAACGAATCGCATTCTCGAGTATGTTTTCGAATACGCGCACGAGCTTCAACGCATCACCCTCAACGATGGGTCGTTTGGCTGAGGAACTGAATCGAGCTTCCATTTCAACTTCCGAGAGTCGTAACGTCGACTGCATGATGAGCTGATTGAGCAATTCATCGAGACGGACCTCACTTGTTTGCAGCGCGATTCGGTCGTTTTGCAGAAATGTATAGTCAAAGATATCGTTAATCAAGCCTTTCAGATGGGTCGCATTCTCATGAATGACTTGGATGTAATGACGCAACTCCACCTCGTCCCGGTAACGGTCGCTGTGAATCAAGTCAAGATAACCCGTGATTGACGTGAGCGGGGAGCGCAAATCGTGGGCGACGTTGGCCACGAGCTCGTGCTTCAAACGATCCGCTTGAACCAATTCCTGCTCCGCCTTTGCTGCACTGTCCGAGATGGCGCGAACAGTCGCCATCAACTGCTCTAGCTCTGGCGGGACAGATGGTTCAACCAAATCACGATTGGCATGGAGTTCTTCGACAAGTGAAGTCATCCGCTCAATGTGAAACTGTAAATACCGTTTACGCTCATATTGATAAATCAACACGAGACAAACGATGACCATCAGACTGTAAAACATGACGATGACACCTTCCCGGAAATACGACAACACGATGATCAGACTCTCCATAAATCGTGATGACTCCTCGAAGTACCACACGGCAGGCAGTAACAGAGCACCGCTCAGTGTGGCGACCCCAAACGCAATCAATACATACAGCAGACGTTTCCACATCGGGATGAACGTTATGACGCGCCATATATTATGTCTCAATTTTATATCCCACTCCCCACACCGTATGAATGATGACCTCATGTGGCACGACGGCATGTAATTTCTCACGGATGTTACTGATATGAACCATCACCGTCTGATTCGACCCGACGCCATGCTCTTGCCAGACAGCCTCAAATATTTCTTCAGAGCTATACACCCGGCCTTTATGTTTCGCTAGTAAATACAAAATCTCAAATTCACGTGCTGTCAATCGAATCGTCTGCTCTTGCATCATGACGGTGTGGCTGGCTCGATCGATGAGGAAGGGGCCAGCTTGTACACTTGAGGACTTGCTTGGTCGGTTATAGTTTGAACGGCGTAGCAATGCTTTAATACGTGCCATCAACTCGAGCGGATTGAACGGTTTGATGATGTAGTCATCGACTCCCGTCGTCAATCCCAATATCTTATCCATATCACCTACTT
The DNA here is from genome assembly GCF_018618395.1 of Exiguobacterium sp. s149. Lineage (NCBI taxonomy): Bacteria > Bacillati > Bacillota > Bacilli > Caryophanales > Exiguobacterium > Exiguobacterium sp. s149. The sequence goes on along the minus strand of NZ_JACSLZ010000005.1, from coordinate 52,705 downwards.
TGGCACTGACCATTAAGATCGGAATTTGGCTCGTCTGGCGCACACGCTTACAAAATTCAAGCCCATCCATCCGAGGCATCATCCAATCTAAAATGATTAAGTCAAACGATTCTTGGTTGAACAAGTCAAGCGCCATTTCCCCATCGGTTGCCATCGTCGTGTGATACCCGTCATTTTTTACATACACATCAATCAGTTCTGCGATTTGGACATCATCATCCACTAACAAGATTTTTGTCATGCTTGAAACTCCCTCGCGAATTAAAGTTGGAAATTCTGATACAAACGTCGGAACGGAGCGTATTGGACGACGAAGCGAACGAGTAAGAACCCTAAGAGCGCGCCGAACGCATTTGCCAATAAATCATTCACATCCGTGCTTCGTCCACTGCCTAGTGTCGTACGCACCAATAATTGAATCAGTTCAAGAATCAGACTAAACTGAAATCCTAATTTAAGTACTTCTTTTTTCGTGATCGACGGTTTCAAAAATGGAAGATAACAGCCGAACGGGAGGAGCATCACGATATTCAACACAAACGAATACAAGTCGATGGTCAAAATCGGAATAAAATTAATCGTTTTCCACCATGGTACTTGGTTCGCATATTTTCCTAAGTTAACGTCAATCGGGAAAAAAACGAAGTGAAGGACACCTAATAAGTATATCCCGAATGATAGAAGTAAAATGGTTTGTGTGACTTTTACATGTTTCTTGCGAAACGACCAGACGAGTAACGTGATGAGTCCGAGGATGGCGAGTGGGATGAGAACGACTCCTGATTCGATTGTGAACATAACTGAATAATTCTGATTATACATGGGAATAAACCTCCTAAGAATTTGAACTGTCTTCAGTGTAGATGGCAGATTTAAAGAATTCTTAAAGGAGTCATAAATGAAATCTAAAAAAGGCAAAGCGCTTTGCGTTGCCTCGAACTGTAGAACAATCAATCAAGAAGCTTGCTCTCGGAATAATGTCGGGCGTCCCGATATCATTCGTCACGTCAACTTCACCGTTTTCGCGTTTCTGTTGCTGAAAAATGGGAACAAGTATGGTATGATGCAAGTAGAAAGAGACCGGTGCTGGACACACCGGCCTCTGGCTTACAGGCTACCACTTTAAGAGTGGTCCCAGCCGCCACAATGGTTAGAGAATCAGAAAGTGACCCATCTCATTGCGCCGAGGGGGTCATTTTTTTGTGCGTTCAGACGTTGCACGATCGGATGTTTGGTGTAAAACCAAGTGAACGATGATCGGAGCGAGGATCGGGACGATCACATAGTCGCCGACCCAGGTCCATAGTTGTTCCATCCGCACCACCGCCTTCCTCCATTGTGGACTTGGCGGCTGACCCCACTATTGCTGCGTTAACCTGCCTCTTCATTATAGCAGATTCTCGTCAAAAAAGATGCTAAAAACAGGAACGTTTGTTCTTGTTTTATAAAATGAACCTTTCGTCCGAATAGGTCTCATGACTGGGTCCAAAGATGGATTTGAACCAATAATAGCTTGTATGTCAGAGGTCAGACAGGATATAATCAATCTCGTGTGTATAACCACATGGGTGGGTGAGGGTGCCAATAAAGGATTGATTCCTATGGCAAAACAAACAGAATGGAAAACAGAAACATACGGGGGCGTGCTAAACTTTCTGGCGACAGCATACATCCCGGCCGTTCACGCGGCAATCTTGACACAAGCCGGACTCCCGTTCGAGGGAGCGCTCGTCGGAGCGATTTTGACAAGCATCATCGGAACGTTCATTGCAGGGCTGTTCAACTTGCCGCTGCTCCTGTTACCCGGGATGGGCATCAACGCGCTATTTACGTACACGCTCGTCCTGCAGATGGGGCTGAGCTGGCAAGGTGCGCTCGCCGTCTCGTTCGTCTCAGGGGCGCTCGTCGTCCTGTTGACGGTGACGAAAGTGGCAAGGAAACTCGCGAACGCGTTCCCGCCGATCATTCATGACGGATTGACGGTCGGGCTCGGCCTGTTCCTCATCTTGATTGGGCTCGAGGCGGCGGGGATCGTCTCGGGCGGTGGCGGGGCACTGCTTCACATCGGAGACCTTGGGGAACGACCGGTACAGGTCGCGTTCCTGTCGCTCTTCGTCGCCATCCTGCTCTTCTTGAAGATGGGACCGAGCAGCTTCCTCTGGACGATCGCGTTCGGGGTCGGTTTGAGTGCCGTCATGGGAACGCTCGACTGGACCGGTGAGTTCGCGCTCACGCCGTTCTTCGAGTCGTTCGGTACCGTGTTCGGCAACGTCTCGTTCGCCGAGTCGGCGTCACCGATCTTCCTTGTCGCCGTCGGCGTGTTGACGCTCGTCTTGCTGATCGAGAACATCAGCCTGATTCAGAATCAGACGCGCGCCATCGGCAAGGATGCGGACGCACCGAAAGGGCTCGTCGCCCAAGGGTTGTCGACGATGGCCGGTGCCATGTTCGGCTCGAGCCCGACCGTCTCGACGGTCGAGGTCGCGGCCGGCATCTCGGTCGGCGCACGGGGCGGCATCGCCTCGTTCGTGACATCTGGCCTGTACGTCGTCTCACTCTTGTTGCTGCCGCTGTTCGCCATCATTCCGGTGACGGCGATCGCGCCGGTGTTGATTATCATCGGCATGATGATGTTCCAGAACGTGAAGCATCTCCCGCTCGACAATTGGGAGCATGCCTTCCCGGCGATTCTCGTCATCATCATGATTCCGTTCACGTATTCCATCGTCGATGGCATCGGGCTCGGATTCATCGCCTATACGATGATCGTCTTGTTCAAGAAGGGCTATCGGTCGCTCAGTCCGGTCGTCGGTGTCTTGACCGTATTGTTCTTAGTTTTCTTTTCTTTACCAGTCTGGCTATAAGATAGGGCGCTACCGTGTATACGGTACCGCTTTTTTTGTATGATGAAACAAAGGAGGTGTTTGAATGGATCAAGCAGGCGGATTCATTTCCATCGGGATGGCTTATCCGAGCCATTATCCGTTACCTGAACTTGCTCAAAATGTATGTGCGGAACTGTTAAGTAGCGGTGGCGAAATCATAAACGTGACATACAGTCAGGATAAGGCGGGCACTAGTTGGACGACAACGACAGGTACCGACTTTGCTCAGGTTGGGCATTACGGATCTATCCATTTACGAAGCAACTATTTTGGAGACGTGGACATGACGATGACCGTGTCCCTTCAAGAGATGGACACCTATGTCGGGATTCTCATCGATATAAAGTGGAATGATATCGTCTCACACCCTGCATCGAGACCCGTCTTCACACAGAAAATCGAACGACTGCTCGTTGACGTGTATCGCCATATGCCATTCTCGTACGCGCTTGCCGGGCACGAACTTGAGCTCGACTGGGCACCTGATGCGTTTCCGACATCAGCGGACTGGTTGGATACGTTCCCTCTTTTTATGGTCCCGTCACCACAAGGCGTGATGGTAACTTACGGTTCAATTTCAATCGACGGGATGACTCCTCAAACCAATATGAAGAGGTCTATCCCGTTATATGCATAAGTGAGGCTCAATCACGTCAATCAATCATTCCTTGATTGACGAAGCTCAGTGCTAAGCGGCCGGAACATGATACAATTTTCTTAGCTTATAACCGAAGGAGGATACTTTTATGACGAAAACCTCAGATGTCATCGACGAGTTTGCATCCTATATAGACTGGTTAAACACATTGTCGGGATTGGATGGATCGACGTGGGAAAAATCGATTGCAACCGACAAATGGTCAATCAAAGCAATCGTCCTTCACATCGCCCATTGGGACAATCATCTGTTGAACGTCATCGTCCCGGCCGTCAAGACCGGGGAAGCCATGATTTTCCCTGAATTCGACTCATTTAACGCGCGAGCGACCCAAAAAGCGAAACGGATCTCTCTGGAGAAAAGGTGCTCCGGTTAGCCAAAACGAGTCGAGGTTCGCTCATTGAAACACTGCGGTCCTTGCGTCAAGAGACGTTGACTGCGCACACGACGGCAAACGGGGCGACCCATTCTCCGCATGACGGTGTTCCGTATACGCTTGCCTATATCGTCACCGATTTCATCGAACATGACCGGCACCATCAGCAACAAGTCGACGGGGTCTTAGGGACGAAGTCTTGAAGAGACGAACGAAAATACGGGGTGTCAGACGAAGACAGAAAAGGTTACGCATGTATATCAATGATCAGACCCATTCGTTTCCGACGACGTTCCATAACGGGTATTGGCATAGCAAAATTCCGATTGATCAATCGTTCTTACTGTCAATCGAGAAGAATAGCCGAATCCAGCACGCCGTCATCGAGGCGATGTTAGAAGGGGGAACTCAGCTTGTGCGCCTTCGAGAACAGGAGAGTTACCGGGTCGTCGTCTTGATTGACCCGCCGACGCTTTGGCAATCCGAACTTCTCGTATTCGAAAGCGACGCACGACTAAAGGCGTTCATGGAACGCGATACGTCTGAGCAGACGTGGACGCGGTTGCCAGTGGACTCTGTGTGCCTACAGCGATTCATGCTTCCGGCGAACGTCGAGGTACATCGGTTCCATGAGCTGATTCAAGACGAGGATTACACACATAGCGGGGAAGTCTGGTTGCTCGTTCAATAAGCGGGCAATTTTTTTGTGAGATGAATTATAAAATTAAGTGCAACACCCAACGTGAACGTAAAAAATGATTATGGCAGTCTCGAGGTACCATATAAGCATTTAGAAGGGGCATCGATAGAAAATATGGTACAATTTAACATATATGAGAAGGGTGATTTATATAACAAAACTACTTCTTACGGAGAGAAAAAAGTATCAACATGATCAAAGCTTGATGGTTTAAAAAGAGACGGAGGACGTTCAATTGAAAAAATTGACTATCATTTTACTTTGCATTCCTTTAATTCTGTTATCAGCATGTTTGGGTGATGAAGAAAATGTAGAAATTGATAAAGAACATATTGACATGCAACCTGAGACCATGAAAATCAACCAGGATAGTGAATTGAAAATTGTTCCACTTTACACACAATATCAAAAATATTTGGAAGCATCACTTGAGACAAACGATACAGAACAGAAAAGAAAATTTTTTAAAGAATTTGTTCTTGATTACATAGAGGAGATTGGAGAAGAGGAGAAGTTCGGAACAGCAGATTTGAAAGGCAACTTTTTAATGAAATCGACATCCTATGAGCAAGAACTCCTAAATCGAATCGATATATTGATGAGCAAACATGAAGAAATTGAAGAAATGATTATAGAAACCTACACCGCTTCACATAAGGTACTTCCTAAAAAGAAAAGTACGATTTTCCTCGTACCAATCAATTCAGAATTTGCATTTATCGGTGAGTCACTGGGTGGGGTTAGTGGAAATGCATATAAAGACTCTTTTGTCTTTTATCTGAATGAAGACTTCGATAAAAATATTCTTGCTTATGCGACTGCACATGAATATCATCACTTGATTCTTCGGGACACACCAAACTTTATGATTAGTTCGATTTTAAATTCTGTCATATTAGAAGGGAAGGCAGATGCATTTGCAGATCGAATTGTTAAAGGCGTCTCACCTCCCTGGCATGAACCAATGGATGAGAAAACTAAAGAGCATGTAGCTAGCCTTGTTAATGATTATGAAATAACATTTAACGATTTTGTTGTCGGTAATGAGCAAAAGAATCTTCCTCGCTGGAGTAACTATATCTTAGGAAAAGACATCCTCGACCATTACTTAGAATCAAATCCAGAGCTCTCGATTCAAGATTGGACATTCAAAGAAGATCATGAAATCTTAGAAGGCTACAAATATCAGGAGATTCTTCAACAATGACGAAACAAGTCACATAATTCCAAAATATCGCAGTCGTGATATCTGGCTCCAATCAGTTCGCTTTATTGATTGGGGCTTTTGTTCGAAGGAAAGAACACTGAGTTGTGACTATAAAAGGTCCTAATACATTACGAGTAGAAATCAATTTCATATGAATCCGAATTTAACCGTGCTTGAAGGGAACATATGATTAATTTAAGAACTGATGAGAGCCATTGTTTTGTCCTAGAATGAAAATCACCCGAGATAAAACCATATTTGACTTGCATTTCCGATATGCTATAATCCTCCCAAACACTTTTTCCAAAAAAAGGATTAAATGGAATCGATGAATGAAAGGAGCCGTTGAATGAGATGCAGTCGGATCTACATATTCACATACGGGTCGTTACATGAGAAAAGCCAAAGTTCTGTTTGTATCAGCAGTCTTGATTTCTTTACTGGTTGTCGCACTTATTTCATTTTCAGGTCAACTTGCTTATACCTACTTCAAAGGGTTGGACATTTCAGGGAGCCCCATCACAAGTTGGGTCACGGATTGTCATGACAAGCGAAAGTTGTTTGGGATAATTGAGGTCGTCGATACGGATGTTTGGTGTGGAGATGGTAGTGACGCAGATCCCGGGCCCGGTATTTCTGAAGCAGGAGCGGTTGTTGGGCCATCAGATGATGAAGGCGGCACACCAAGGGAAGATGAGAATAACTCGTCTCCGTCATATGGTACACCATCTACAAGCGAATCCGATCGCCTTTCCCTGTTGCCTTACATTGTCAGCGCCCTCCTCCTTCTTTTGCTTGGTGTATGGATGTGGCGTAGACCCTTCCACAAAAAGGGGAGGGAAGCCGTTCCGATAGACGAGAGGATCCACTCAAGGCAAGAGACAGACGAAACGTTCGAAGAGGCAAAACGCTCCGCTCATCCGCTACCAGATTCCCCGTTGCGGCAACATTTGATTCAATTCGAACAAGCGCTACCGCAAGAAAAACGTCGACGGACGTTCGAGACGTTATCCGCCTGGGCGAGCCGCATTCAACTCGACGCCTCGCTTCGGAGCTATTTAGAGACCCGTTATGACAAAGTCGAGATCACGCCACAACGTGAAGAAGCGTTCAAACAACAGCTTGATGCCTATTTACTTCGTTTAGAAAAGGAGCCACCCTTATGACCATCAAACGCGTATTGGAACAATTGGACCAAATCTATCTCGGAAAACCTGAAATCACGCGCCTCTGCTGCACGGCGCTACTCGCGAACGGGCACATCTTGTTAGAGGACGTCCCGGGTACCGGGAAAACGTTACTTGCCAAAAGTATTGCCAAGAGTTTTGAAGCTGATTTCACGCGCATCCAATTCACGGCCGATTTGATTCCGACCGATATCATCGGTTCTGACTTCTTCAACATGCAGACACAGGCGTTCGAAAATCGGACAGGACCGATCTTTACCAACATCTTATTGATTGATGAAGTGAACCGAGCCGTCCCCCGGACACAATCCGCCTTGCTCGAGGCGATGGAAGAGCGGCAAGTCTCGATCGGCGGAGTCACGAATCAACTGCCGGAACCGTTCTTCGTCATCGCGACGCAAAACCCGATCGAATCGGCAGGGACGTTCGCCTTGCCCGACGCTCAACTCGACCGTTTCTTGATGTCCCTTCAAGTCGGATATCCTGAAGCAGGGGAGGAGCGACAGTTGATTCTTCAGACAATTTCTAAGACACGCCACATCGTTCATGCCCTCATGTCGTCCGAAACGTTTTTAGCAGCGCAGCGAGCAGTTGAGGAGGTCCGTATCCATGACGACGTCGTCACCTATCTGCTCGCCCTCATCCAAGAGACACGACTTCATCCGCTCGTCGAAGTCGGAGCCAGTCCTCGCGCGACGCTCGCCCTCGTCAAGGCGTCTCAAGCTTACGCTTATATCGAAGACCGTCAATTCGTGACCCCGGAAGATGTCCAAGCCGTCGCGACGCATGTTCTGACACACCGCTTGACGCTCACGCTCGAAGGGGACGTGAAATCGACGAAACGGGAAGTTCTCGCTGATATTTTGGAGCGAGTCGATGTACCGGTCGAGAAGGTGTGAAGATGCGACAAGTCGAAGTGAGCACACCGTCACTTTTAGACGACAAGCTATGGCCGGCCTATACCGGAATCCTACTTCTGTTCATATGGTTCCCATATGTGTGGCCGCTCGCTTATCTGTCTGGCGCAATTCTAGGATTGATGCTGATTCGGAAATGGCTGACGCAGAAAATTGTCGAAGGGACACGTTTATCGTTCCACCAGAAAGAGCAGTTGTTGTTCGTAAATGACCGTGTCTCGCTAAGAATGGAGGTGACAGGTGTCGAACGTCTCCAAGAACTCGGAATCCCGACATCGGTCCGCCTGGTCACGGGACACGGCTTGACGTTTGACGAAAATCAGCGCGTACATGTCATTCAACTTCATGAGGAATCGACCTATTCGCTTCCAATCCATGCGAAACAGCGCGGGCCCGTCCAAGTCAATGAATGTACACTTCAGTTCAGGCTCCCGTTTTGGCTTGGCACCATCTTCGTCACAGATCATACGCTTCCATCCTGGATCATACTCCCATCCATCACGAGACAGAACAGATTTAACTCACGCCTGGTACGGATGGGGGACCGACTCGTCAAACATTCACCGCTCAACGACCCGTTGATGATTCAAAGCACAAAACGGTATGAGCAAGAGCCGGTCAAACAGATTGACTGGGTCGCTACAGCCAAGACAGGAAAACTTCAGGCGAAAGTGTATCAACGCCAAAACCTCGATACGTTCACGCTCGTGCTCGACTTGAGCGGTCCGCTAGGGAATGGCCTCCATGCCCGTTACGAAGAGTTGATTCAACAGGCCGCATATCTGGTATCCTATTTAGTGAAGGAAGATTGTAAAGTCGAGCTGTTCATTAATCGGCTCGATGCTGATAATCATATCGACCACCTACGGATGAGTGACGGTGGCAAGCAGTTGCGGCTTGCGCTTGTGCGCCTCGCCTCGATTCATGAATCCGATCGATTCGTCGCTTCGAAACGGTTCAATCAAATCATCGAGCGACAGAAGCATCCGCATGCGGAACTGATTCGGATTGACGCGTCACTGCTCAAGCAGATGTCTGTCGGTTGAAAGGAGTAAAGATATGTTCCGCCTGATCAAAACATTCGCTTTAGCCGGGATCTTCACGCTCGGTGCTACGTCATCAATTGCCGCGCCGACAGAACGATCCGCGGACCGTTTCGCTGAAGAACATTTCGAGTCAATCGTCCTCGACCATATCGAAGGAGACGACCCGAGTAACTATCACTTGACGGAAAGCCGAGCCATCTCGTTCGGTCCGCTCCATGAAGTGATGATTGCCGAGAAATCCTGTTACTCGTCAGACGAGACGTGCACGTTCGTCCCTAGCGATGAGCACGTGTCGGCCGTCTTACAGGACGGAGAAGCGAGAAACGTCATCGGAACGTACGAGCAAGAGCCGGGTGTCTTCGCCTTCTCCACGTTCGGGTATGGCGACGAGTTGGGCATTGCCTTAGCTGATGTGTCCGGTACATTGGTCCATTCCGCGCGAGAGAATGCCTGGTTTGACTATGATGGAAAGACGTTGACCGCCTTGACGACCGATGCGAAACGGTTCATCGGCGGAGACACGATCACGCTCGAGATGTATCAGAAACTCTTGGTCGAGACACGTTCAAACACTCAAAGTTCCGCGGAGGATGCCCTTACTAGTGGTTCTAGTGATGTTCAGACGAAAGAGCCGAAATCCTATTGGATGCTTGGCTTTGCGTTGTTGGCGGGGCTCCCGCTCAGTTATCTTTTGTACCGGAGGCGATGGAAAAGATGAATGCGAAACGTCCGTGGTTGCATGAAGTCGATGCGGCCACGGCTTTATTTGTGCGTCGACATGCGGTGCACACGGATGAATTAGAACAAAAGACGGAGAGTTTATCACGTTCGAATGGTGGGACGTTATGGAAAGTGGACCGTTACGAATTCGACCGTGTCTATGATCAAGAGCTTGATGACGTCTATCGCTCGATCCGTCGACAAGCCGCTGACATCTTCTCGTTTCATCCAGATGATGTGCAGATTGGTGAGGGTTTTACGGATGTAGTGGTATTGCGTTACCTCGCCATGCATCCGTTCACGCGAGACGTCTATATAGATGTCTCGCCATATGAAGTTGTCGAGACGGTGTATGTCTGGATGCATCCGATTGAGGTGTGTAAACAGAGAGACCAAACCACTCGTGTGACGCTAGACGTCTCCAACATCGCGACGGAAACCGAGTTACATGAACTGTTAAAAGAACAGTTACAATTTCCTTCGCACTATGGAATGAACTGGGACGCGTTTTGGGATGTCATCACCGATGAGTACGGATTGCCGGACATCGTGGAGCTATACGGTTGGACGGAGTTTGAGCAGCGATTGCCTGAAACGGCAGACATGCTCGCGACCTATTTTAAGGATTATGACAACGAGCCGGACTTGAAACCGTGTCGAATCATCTATTATGGAACAGAGATCCTTATTTTACCGCAGTATGCGCTGAAGGAAGGGGAGGAAAATCGTCTGATCTATCGACATTTGGCCAGCGCGAAGTTCCCGTTACGCGTGGAACGGAAGACTTCGGTACGGCTACCGAAACGACATCGTTTCTCGTTTGAACGCTTAGAAGAGGAGTCTGTCACATTCGGCATCGTTCGCAAACTTGAGGAGATCGCCCCATGGCTGACGCTTTCCCGTGACAAAGAGCGCCAAGACGTCGTCACGTTCTCAAATGAAACGGATTGGCTCGTGAGTTCTTACCGTGAGGGACTGACACTCCAAGGGATGACAATTGAATCTGTTGAGTCGATTAGCACAGCGGATTACGAGACGTTCTTTCACCACGTGATACGAGGATCGTTTCCAATTGAATTGACGTTTTGTCTCGGAGGAACGTTTGGTCTAAGAGAGAAGGTCTATCGATTGACGCTATATGACACAGCATGGGAAAAGTTAATTGAAGACAAACTTCTGCCTCAACTAAAGATTCCAAGAGCAAAAGGGTTGTGGCAGCCTTTCTCTTCACCCACGTCTGTACAAACACTTGAGACGTTCCTAGGAGAATTTCATCCTCACATCTTCGGAAACTTCGTACTAGCGCATGATACACGCGACGTATATCACTTTTTCGATCATGTAAACGGTTCAATCAAGCGGTTTTAACTTCGTGAGTGGAGCTTGTGCATAGCGCGTCACAAATTATTTTGACGAATTGGAGCTGTACAAAAAAATAAGCCTATTGATATCAATCGGTTCAATGAGCAATTTGAAAAAATGTTGCAACAAAATGGATGGACGTTTGGCGGAGATTTTATTCAATCTGAAGAATAGGAGACTCTTTTGAAGACTACACAATCCATCATGTCATAAGATTATATTTGCATGGTATTTAGAGCAAAATCACATGCAGAAATCAGGTGGAGAGATGTATCGATATAGATTAAGCAAATACAATCCAGAATACCGAGATGAGTTCGGTGGCTACGAAAAAAACGAGTGGACATCAATATCCGATGTTGGAAAGTCGTTTGATGGCGTTATACTTAATTTCGAGGAATACATGAGAAGTGAAGATGCATATGTGAAGTCGGTGAACATAATTATGGATTATTGCAAGGTGACCGACCTCAAGGTTACATATATTGAGAAGAGAGGAGCTCTCTCAGCTCACGAATATCATCTACCTACTTTTCCAAAGAACCTATATGATTTAAAAACGACAGCTTTGTACAAAGGTGTGAAAAAAGGAACGGTTTTGACGGGGTGGAGAGTCGATCGTGTGATTCGATTATTGTTGAGAGAAGAGCTTTATTTACACTTAGAATCGTATCCACCAAACAAGAAAGAACAATCGCTCAAAGTTTTTGTTAGGTTTGATTATCTGATGGGGATTCATACAAATATAAATCTCAGACATTTAGAAGAGAAGCTTTTAGACATTGGCATGTATTTAGAATAAAACAAAAGTCGTTATTGTTAATTCTCTCAAAAACAATCCATACAAGGGGGTGAACCTTGAATACACTTAGAGAATTCAAATCGCTCGATAGTGAGGTTTGGCGAGTACGACTTGACGAGAGTGACGCATTCCTCGTGATTAAAGATGAGAAAAGACGAAGCGAGCTCACCGACTATCCATGGTTTTCTGAACATGAAGCTTCTCTTTTTGAGTCGAAAGAAAACGTCATTCAGGTCAGTTACCTTGTGACCCCGGACGTTCGATTGAGTCCAGAGCACTTGGCAGAGGTGTTTGAAGTCGTCGAACAGCTACTGCATCACGTCGCCCAGGCCTCGTGTGACATCATACTCACGCCTCACACTTTTCCTAGCGAATCTGATCGTTTAAACTATATTCAGAAAATGTGCACGGTCGATTCTGATGCGTATAACGATTTCACTCAATAAAGTCGTATGCGCTAAAAGAAAGTAGGAGTAACCATTGGATTATTTAGAACATCTAGAAGCCCATTGTAGAGAATTTGTCGCTGGATACGACGTCCCCGATTTACTGGAGGACCATGTCCAAATACTCAAATTGAAGGAGCCAAAACTTTTTGGCATCGTGAGCGTGGCAACACTAGGATTACATCTGCATTCCCTTCAATTCGAGGATGGATCGCTCGCCCATCAAGAACTGTTGTTTCACTTCAAACAAAAGCGTGCCGAAGATGACATCGTCCAGTTGGTGTAGCACTTAGTAACCCATGCGCTCGAGACACATCAAGCGTTCGATTTAGATGAATACTTCAGCCTGCCAAAAGGTGTGCTCAAACAATACAAGTTTTCCTCCATCTACGTGACCGCACCGTTCTACTCAGATCCATCGTTTTTAAAATATAAAGGCGAATCCCACGACGTGCTCGTCGTCTGGTTCGTCCCGATTTTCCCGTCAGAGGAACGTTTCATCGAGGAGCACGGTGCCGAAGCGTTCGACGAATTGCTTTATGAAACGGATGACGAACTGCTCGATTTGAAACGCAAACCGCTCGTCTAAACCGAATCCCTGTTAACTGACAAGCCCCCATGCGCATGCATGAGGGCTTGTTTTACATATATGGACCGTTCGCTTGGACGACGAACTGCGAATGCTCGTAGTGGTACGTGATGCGTGAGTAGTCGAACGGCTTTCCGTTCGTCAGATGAAAGATCGTCTCGATGCGAAGCGTCGGGTCATTCTTCTTTAGGTCGAGGTACCGGGCTTCGGTCTCGTCCAACCGCCCGACCTGCATGTACATGTCCGAGAAGCCGATGGTGACGCCGAGTGCGCCTTGGACGTAATCGAAAATCGAGTCGGCGACAATCTCCCGGTTCAAATACGGCACAATCGCCTTCACGTAATACGATTTCTCGTAACAGAACACCTCGCCGTCAACATAGCGGACGCGTTCGACACGATAGACGTCATCTGTCACGTCAATACCGAGGTTCGCTGCAATCGTCTCGTCGGGCTTTGTCACCGAGACGTCGAGCACATCCGATGTCAGAATGCGGCCCCCGAGGTTGCTCTTGAATCCTTGCGTCGAGAACAGGCTCATATAACCTGGGCGGTTGTGGCGCCGGACGAAGATGCCGCTCCCACGCAATTGAAAGATGATGCCTTTTCGCTCGAGCAACTCGAGCGCTTTCGTGATCGTGCTCTTACTGACGGCATATTGGCTCATCAACTGTTCGAGGACGGGCAATTTATCTCCTTGCTTCAAATCGTGTTGATTGATGTATTGTTCAATCTCTGTTGCAATCTGTTGGTATTTTAGCATGTGGTATCCTCACCTCGTATGATCTGCTTTGATTGTACCACGTCACCATTTCGTCGAGAATACAAAATGTATCGTACTTGTATAATTGTACCGGTACAATTATACTTGACGAGTATGATTCAGTACTGGAGATTTAAAGTTGAAAAGGAGGAACAACAATGAAGACATTACCAAAAGACTTTCTATGGGGCGGCGCTCTAGCCGCCCACCAATTTGAAGGCGGCTGGGACGCCGACGGCAAAGGGCCGAGCGTCGTCGACGTGTTGACGGCCGGCGCTCATGGCGTCGCGCGTCGGATCACGGACAAGGTCGAGCCGGACGAATTTTATCCGAACCATGAAGCAATCGACTTCTATCACCGTTATAAAGAAGACGTCGCGCTCTTCGCTGAGATGGGCTTGAAGTGTCTCCGCACGTCGATCGGTTGGAGCCGGATCTTCCCGAACGGGGACGATGCGGAGCCGAACGAGGCAGGGCTCCAATTTTATGACGACTTGTTCGACGAGCTGTTGAAGCACGACATCGAGCCAATCATCACGTTGTCCCACTTCGAGATGCCGCTTAACCTCGCACGTGAGTACGGCGGGTTCCGCAACCGTGCCGTCGTCGACCATTTCGTCCGCTTCGCCGAGGTGTGTTTCGATCGCTATAAAGACAAGGTCAAATATTGGATGACGTTCAACGAGATCAACAACAAGATGGACGTCAACAACCCGCTCTTCTTATGGACGAACTCTGGCGTCATCATCGAAGACGGGGAGAACGCCCGTGAAGTGATGTATCAGACGGGGCACCATGAGTTGATTGCGAGCGCGCTCGCCGTCGCGAAAGGGAAAGCGATCAACCCGGACTTCGAGATCGGGGCGATGGTATCACACGTGCCGATCTATCCGTTCTCGTCAAACCCGGACGACGTCATGCTCGCCGAAGAGATGATGCGTCAGCGTTACTTCTTCCCGGACGTGCAAGTGCGCGGGGTGTACCCGAGCTATGCCTTGAACGAGTTCGAGCGGGAAGGGTACACAATCCCGTTCCTTGACGGGGATGAGGAAATCTTGAAGAACGGGACCGTCGACTATCTCGGTTTCAGCTACTACATGTCGACGACCGTGAAGAGTGACGTTGTCGCCGACAACAGTGGTGACATCGTCAATGGCGGTCTACCGAACGGCGTCGAGAACCCATACATTAAGTCGAGCGACTGGGGATGGGCAATCGACCCGGTCGGCCTCCGCTACGTACTCAACCGGTTGTATGACCGCTATCAAATCCCGCTCTTCATCGTCGAGAACGGATTCGGGGCCGTCGATGAGATCGTCGATGGGAAGATCCATGATGCGGCCCGCATCGACTATTTGAAGGCACACATCGAGCAGTTGAAACAAGCGGTCGTCTATGACGGCGTCGACTTGATCGGTTACACACCGTGGGGCATCATCGACATCGTCTCGTTCACGACGGGTGAGATGAAGAAACGATACGGCATGATTTACGTCGACCGGGACAACGAGGGCAACGGCTCGATGGAGCGGATGAAGAAAGACTCGTTCGATTGGTACAAGCATGTGATCGAGACGAATGGTGAAGCGCTCGCGCACGAGCCTTCGAAGTAAACGACAACACCTCCTGAAGACAATTGTCTTCAGGAGGTGTTTTTCTGTGCTTATGTCGTTTTCGGTTTGACCGCCACCCACACTTCGCTATAGACGTTGTCCGACGGTCCGTCATGCTTCGTAAACGAGATACTAGGCAAGTCGGCCAACTCGTATCCCGACGTCGGCAGCCATTCGGCATACGTCTTGGCCATCGTCTCCTGGAGCGTCTCCGGGAACGGGCCGGTATTCGGGAAGACGGCCCACAGGTTCGACTCGATCGTAATCTGTTCAAGATCCTCATACGGATTATCTTGCGTCGTCGCGAAGCCAATCATGTGCGTGAGTGAACCCGTTTCGTCCAAATAGCCTTCATCGAAGTCGTACGATACGTTGAGCACTTGATTTGGATAAAGGTCCGCCAATTGATGCATCTCGCTTCGCTGTTGCGCCGTGATTGACTGCGCCAACTCGACGATGTCATGATTCACGCCTTCGAACTGAATCGGGACGCGTTTGGACACGCCGACGACCTTGAATGAAGGTTTATGTTCTAATTTGAATTCCATTGAAATTCCTCCTTTGATGTCGATGAAGAAAGTGAATTTCGGGAACGACTTTTGAATCTTGTTCTTGATCACTTCTGAAGGTAAAAAGCCACACCAGTCTCGAAACGCTCGCGAGAACCCATCGACGGATTGGTATCCATACGTATACGCCACGTCCGTGACCGATTTCCCATGAATCAAGTCCTTATTTGCTTCTGACAGCCGACGATTTCGGATGTATTCATTGAGCGTCATCCCGGCCATGTAGGAAAACATGCGTCGAAAATGATAGTCGGAGACCCCGACGATGCGTGTGATATCCTGATTCGTGATGTCTTCTGTTAGACGTTGATCGATGTGGTCCATCAATCGGTTCAATAATTCAAGCATCTACATTCCCTCCTTTCTGCATTCATCATACTTCGAACATCGTAGGGGCACTCGATAATTTCAATACGGATATCATCGGATAAAAGACATCACTGGTTGTAGCCGATGAACATCGTGAACATGAAAAGGATGACCGATGACGTCATGAGTAGAAACGCAAGCGAGCTCGCGAACGCGAGGAATCCTTTGGAAAAGTGGTGTCGTCGTTTCCAAATCCCGATGACAAACACCACGTTCAGCATGAGAAACAATGCGAGCAAGAGTAGCGGGAGGGCCCGGTCCTGCATCAATATAAGTAAGTCCATAACTAATTCCCTTTCTTTGCGGGTTTGTTAACAATGAAATCAGTGATGCTCGGTAAAGACGAGATACCAACAGTCGTATCCTTGCCAGACGCGTATCGTCCAACAAGATCCGTTCGGAAAGTCGTCAAGAGAAAACGCATGATCAAAGGTGATCTGGTGTTTGAATGTCTTGTCCCACAATGTCTGTAGTTGGTCGAGTGGCTGTTCTTCTAACTGGATCCGCCGCGAAGAATGGTGTCGGGTGATCAAACACTTGATGGCCTCAGGACCAAACACCAACCGTTCGATGAACTCCAAAGTAAGCGGTTCAACTATCTCGTGTTCCGAGACAAGCAAATTCCCTTGATAAACTTGTTCATTATTATTGTCGATATGAAACGGTGATAAGGTCAATGTGATGGTCCTTTCATTTGAACATTTTATAAATCAGGTTAGTTATCCTAATCCCTCCTATAATGAACGAGAATGGTAACGCATATCGTTTGTGATCAAGGAGGAAACAATCATGAAGAAACTACTTCGCGCGACCATCGCCGGCATCGCGTTGTTCACGCTCAGTGTCGCGCCGTCAGAAACCGTGGACGCCGCACCTAAAAAATTTAAGAATTGCACAGAACTGAATAAGACGTACAAGGGCGGGGTCGCCAAGACGAAGACGACGAAAAACAAAGGCGGCAAGACGAAGTACAAGCCGTATGTCAGCGCCACGCTGTATGAAGCAAACAAATCGAAAGACCGCGACAAAGACTTTATCGCCTGCGAACGCTAAGAGATGAGAGGACAGCGGTCCTCCGTCTCTTTTTTAGTTATTAAAGCGGTACGATATATCCCCTTCAGCATCGTAGCCAGTGATTGACTCAATCGACTCGATTTGGTCGACGAGCACGAACCAGACATCATTCCCGGCCTTCGTCTTCAACAGCTCCGGTTCGAACCGTTCCCCGTTCAACTCGACGACGACCCGGCTCGTCTCGCCATGGTTCATCCCGTAAAGGATATCGTACGGGGAACATGCTGACGTATCTCCGCATGATTGGCCGAAAGTCGACCACGTGAGACCTGCCTCGGACAGCGATTCAGATGTAATCGACCGAGCCTGATTGTCGACAGTAAGTTCAAGACCTATGCTTTGCGCAACCGGCTCGTCGCTCCATTCCTCGACGGTATAGCTGTTCGTGAAAAAGCGAAGACTCATGTCACGGTCATCAACGGAGTAGGTGAGGATCGGTTCCGCTCCCTCGGGCAACTGTAGCTGCTTCGTCGAATCAAATGTCCAGGCCACTCCGGCATATACCAACAATAAGCACACAAGAACGAGGACAATCTTTTGCTGACGGTTCATTAGAGACCGCTCGCTTTCTCAGTTTGTAAAAACTGTCGCACTTGTTCAATCGGGAACGCAGGATTCCAATGGACGAAGTGGCCACCTGTCATTCTTATGTAAGTGATCGGCAGCTCATGTCGTTGCAGGTCTAGAATGGCTGACATCGTCAATCGGGCTTCTTTGTCGTCCAGTCCGACAAAATCGCAAGGTTGGGACTTGCAGTGAACGCATGAGCTGCGGCACGTCAAGGTGATAGAAGCCGATCCGCCTCGTCCGAGCTTAGCCGAGGCGTCCAACGCACGTCGAATCTCGTCTCGTTCAAGGAGACCTGTCTGTGCGCAGAACGTCTGGAGTTGTTTCTCTTGTATCGGAGATGACACTTTGTCTGAAATAATTTTCGTCTCGATTTTCCGAACGAGTCGAGGTCCAAACAGATAATAAAATCCGCTCAGGAGCGGGACGGCAAGACCGAACACCCCATACTCTCTCAACGGAACGCGCGGGAACGCCTTATGCCCTTGGTCGAGCAAGACAAGCCGCTCCACTTGCTTTGGAAAATGCGTGGCGAAAGCGAGACCGACCGCACCGCCGAGCGAATGCGCCATCACGTGGACGGGTCCAAGTCGATGTGTGACGACGTAGTCGTTCACCCAATCCGCCAACTGTTCGGACGTCACAAGGCGATCGATACCTTCACTTCGTCCGAACCCTGGCAAATCCAGCAAATGCACCTCGAAGTCGTCGCATAGCGCCTCAGCGAGTGAACGGCCCTCTTCTCCGGTGAATCCTCCAGCCGGTAAAAATATAACGGGTGTCTTGCTTCCCATCACTTCTGCATGATAACGATTCAATTGAATCCCACCTTCCAACTCCCAATATCTGTATCTTTCCATTGTACGTGACTAGTGATTGGAACAGAAGCAGATTCTTCCAAACAGAGATACGTTTTCCTCCAAATCCGGGTATAGACTAATGACACGTGAGCAGGTTGCACTTGTCGTTTTCTCTGTCGCTGTGAGTTATCTCAACAAGGAGGAATGCGGTGTGAAATTATCGGGTAAAACGGCACTCGTCACCGGGGCCGGGTCAGGGATGGGTCGGGCCATCGCCAAACTGTTTGCCGAGGAAGGGGCACGCGTCGTCGCCGTCGACATGAACGGGGACTCGGTCGAGGCGATTGCCTCATAGATTAAAGCGAGCGGTGGGGAAGCCGTCGGTGTCTCGGGGAACGTCACGAAGCAGAAAGATATCGACAAGATGGTCGAGACGGCGACGAGCACGTTCGGTTCGCTCGATATCTTGGTGAACAACGCCGGCATCATGGACAACTTTTTGACGGTCGGCGAAGTGACGGATGAAGTGTGGGACCGCGTCATCGCCGTCAACTTGACCGGACCGATGAAATTGGCCCGGGCCGCGATTCATATTATGGACAAGCAAGAAACGGGCGGCGTCATCATCAATAACGCCTCGGTCGGTGGCCTGTTCGGGACACGGGGCGGTGCCTCGTACGTCGCCTCAAAGCACGCACTGATCGGGCTGACGAAAAACATTGCCGCCACGTATGGTACGTTCAACAAGATTCGGGCCAACGCCATCGCACCGGGCGGGGTCAATACGAATATCGGCGGCACCATCACCGCACCGAGCGAGCTCGGGATGCGGGCCATCCAAGGGGCAGGGGAGGCACCGATGGGTGAACCGGAGCAGATCGCCAAGGTCTCGTTGTTCCTCGCCTCCGATGATTCGAGTTTCGTCAATGGCGACGTCTTGAAAGCAGACGGCGGTTGGACCGCTCGTTGACGAGAAAAGCCGACACGCGCGCGTCGGCTTTTGTTATGTCTTCTGTTTGCGAAACGCGAGCGGCGTTCGATTATGTACTTTCTTGAACGTCTGGACGAAATGGCTCACGCTCGTGTAACCGAGACGTTTTGCGATCTCGGCGACCGGATCTGTCGATTGATGCAACAGACGTGCGGCCCGCTGCATCCGGACGTCTTGGACATAAGCGAGCGGCGAGGTGTCCCCCCATTTTGAAAAGTAACGGCAACATTCGGCCCGGCTCAGTCCACCGGCAGCAGCGATGTCTTCAAGCGACAGCTTCATCGTGTCGTGGTCGTGTATATAGGAAATCATGCGTTGCATGCGCGCTTGCCCATGCTGTCTCGTCACGGGCGGCCGTTGAATCCAATAGCGCCAGACCACGGCAAGCTGCAGTGTCGCATCGAGCATCGCGAAAGCCGAGTCTTTCTTTAAACTCCTGATGACTTTCTGAAGCGTCTCGAGGATGGCCTTGTCACCCGGTTCTGCCGGATGCAGCATGTGATGGCCGATCGTCTCGATGAACGGTGTGACGTATTGCTCCGCGAGCGGCGGTGCCACCAAGTCGAACGGGTCGACATGAAGCATCGTCATTTGAAACGAGTCATCTGTCCGCTCGACTTTTATGACCTGTCCGCGGTCGAGCATCAATGCCATCCCGGCCCGGAGCCTTGAACGGGTACCGTTGATCCGAATCTCGACTTGGCCTTGGGTGACCAGCCAGATTTGAAACTGTTCATTGGTCGTGAACCCGATCTCCATCGTCCGTTCGGTCCACGACTGGACATCAATCATGTTTGTTTCGACATTCATCACTACACCTCAACAATCGAACATTTATTTCGGTTTCGCACCGGGTGGAGACTTTGTTTTCTCGCCACCAAGCGTCAATTCAGACATTTCGATGACACCTTCGTTGGACAGTACGAACGAGTTTCTTCTATATAAGGACGTCAGAAGATGAACCAGCCCGTGATACCGGCGTGCACCAAGATGGCGATTGGGACACCAATCCGAAACATCGGCTTCAACGTCTTATGACGGAAGAGACGCATCGCGAGATAGGCGCCGAATGCCCCACCGATCCAGACGAGAATGAGTAACGTCCGTTCTGAAATTCGCCATTCCCCTGATTTCGCACGGCGTTTATCGAGGAAAAATGACATAAATGCTAGTAAATTAGTCACAATGTAATATAGCAGCAATAGTTCCAAAGACTAAAACCTCCTTTCTCTTCTCTATAGTATAGTCGAAAATGGCTCAACAAAGCCATTTGTATCTGGATTGTAAAAATTCAGACTCCTCTCATCCCCTTGAAAGCTTCTGTAACTGAACTGATATCACTCTCATATGAGGCTGTAACGGCAGTGAAATATACAGGTGTTACAGTAAGGGGGCGTTAGAAAAGGGAGGAATATTCTTATGAAAAAACCACTATTGACACTAACGGCACTCGCTGGCCTTAGTTTAGGAGTCGCTGCTCCAGCTTCGGCAGCATCAACACACACAGTTCAGTCTGGAGATACACTTTACCGTATCGCCGTGAACAACAACGTATCTGTAAATGATATCAAACAAGCGAACGGCTTAAACTCTAATATGATCTATCCGAATCAAGTATTGAAGCTCGCGAAGTCAGAAGCTAAAGCTTCAAGCGCTTCAAAAACGTATACAGTTAAAGCAGGCGACACGTTGTATCGCATCGCGACAAACAACGGCGTATCTGTCAACCAATTGATGACATGGAACGGTCTTAAATCAGATCTCATTTTCCCTGGTCAACAATTCTCTGTAAAAGGTGCCAACGCAGCATCGGTTGCAAACAGTGCACCAGCCGCTAAACCAAAAGCATCAACATCTGCACCAGTGACGAAACAGTCTACGTCGACAACGCAAACCCAAGCTCCGGCTTCAGGTAAGACGATGACTGTGGAAGCAACGGCTTACACGCCATACTGTGCAGGATGCTCAGGAATCACGGCAACAGGAATCGACGTCCGCTCGAACCCGAACCAAAAAGTCATCGCGGTTGACCCTTCAGTCATCCCACTCGGCTCTAAAGTTTATGTTGAAGGCTACGGCGAAGCAATTGCTGGAGATACTGGCGGCGCCATCAAAGGTAACAAGATTGACCTCTTGATGCCGACACAAGAGCAAGCGCTCAACTTCGGTCGTAAATCAGTTCAAATCACAATCTTAAACTAATCGATTTACCCCAAAAACACCGCAAGCGCGGTGTTTTTTTGTGTTGTAGACGCGGTATCTGTAAACGAGCATTTCGTTTTGCCCATCATCGGGTAAACTAGAGGATAAAGGAGGCGTCGAGATGGTCCCAACTGAAATCATCATCAGTATTCTCGGTATCGTGCTGATTGTCTTGAACGTCACGTTCGCCGTCACCATCATCTTTTTCGAGCGGCGTGACATTGGTTCGACATGGGCTTGGTTGCTCGTACTGTTTTTCATCCCACTGCTCGGTTTTTTCATCTACATCTTCTTCGGACGGTTAATCAAATCGAACAACTTTTATCAAGTCGACGAGGAACGTCGTCACGAGTACGCCAAACACGTCGACGACCAATTGACCGAGCTTGATGCACATGAGGGGCTGTTCGCTCATGACCCGCTCTTGTCAAAATATCGAAGGCTCGCCCGCTTGAACTTATCCTCCACAAATGCGCTCGTGACGTATCATAATGCGATTCAGGTCATCCATGATGGCGAGCAGAAGTTCGAGGCGTTATTCCATGACATCGAGATGGCGACGCAGGAAATCAACATCCAGTACTATATCATTCAAAATGACTCGCTCGGCCAAGCGCTCATCGAGGCACTCACGCGCCGGGCCAAGGAAGGCGTCAAAGTACGTCTGCTCTATGACGCCGTCGGCTCACGGGGATTGCGACGTTCCCATTTCAAACAGCTCCTCGCGCACGGCGGCGAGGTGAAGTCGTTCTTCCCGTCACGCCTCGGTATCAACTTCCGCGTCAACAACCGGAATCACCGAAAGCTATGTATCATTGATAGGGAAGTCGGCTATATCGGCGGTTTCAATGTCGGGAATGAATACCTCGGGACGAACCGTCAGTTTGGCTATTGGCGCGATGTGCATCTGCGGATGAGAGGGGAGGCGGTTCGTGAATTGCTCGAGCGTTTCCTCCTCGATTGGAACCGTGCCGTACCGACGAAACACCGGGCCGAGAAAGAGGACTTCCTTTGGCCGACTTCTCTACTCGAGACGTCCCGGTCACCGGTACAAATCGTCACATCTGGCCCGAACTCGTCGACCGAGCACTTGAAAAATATGCTCGTCAAGATGATCACCGAGGCGAAAGAGACGATTTACATCCAGACCCCATATTTCATCCCTGACGCTAGCTTCCTTGACGCCTGCCGTAACGCGCTCATGTCTGGGACGAAAATCCGCCTGATGATTCCGAACAAGCCGGATCACATGTTTGTCTATTGGGCGACGTATACGAATGCGGCCGAGCTCGTCCGCTACGGTGCCGAAGTATATACGTATGAAGGTGGGTTCCTCCATGCGAAGACGCTCGTCATCGATGGCGAGGTCGCCTCGATCGGCACGACGAACATCGACGCGCGTAGTTTCCGTCTCAATTTCGAGATCTCAGCGCTCGTCTATGACGAAGTCGTTGCCCAGTCTGTCATCGATGCATTCAATCGAGACCTCGCATGTGCCGACAGGTTAACGATTGAGCGTTATGAGACACGAACGAAATGGATCCGTTTCAAAGAGAGCGTGTCACGCTTGCTCAGCCCAATTCTTTAAAAAAGACCAGTCAGACCGTCCGGGAGTGCCCGGCGAACTGACTGGTCTCTTATTTTTTAAGCGTCTGGGTGACATGTCGTTCGAACGCCTCGACGATGGGTACCGGGGCTTCTTTCTCCCCGTACTCGGCGGCCTCGAGCCAGACGGCGAAGCGACTTCCTTCGCTGAATCCGATGCGTTCGAACCATTCCATGACCGTCTCTTCACGTTGGCGAGGATGGGCCTGTTCGAGCCGACGCCCGGCATCGAGCAAGCGGACGTGCCGTGGGGCCCGTGTGACGCGACGCCCGGTATCCGTTGCCTGATGACGCTGCTTCGGTACCGTGACATCCTCTTGAATCTCTTTACGGCGTTGCAAATAGATGAACAAGGCGACCAACCCGACCAAAAGGACGAGAAAAGCCAAAATCAAGAACAGCGATTGATTCGTCGCCGATTCGAGCAACGTCTCATTCGAAATCGTCTCAGCATCGATGTTCGGATTGTCCGGCACGAGAATCCGGTTGACGCGGTCGGTCGGATCCAAGTTGAACCCATCGAACCAACCCCCGATCCACACGAAGATTGGACGAATCCAGGCGACGAGGTTACCGAACAATAACTCTTTGATTGTCCTGATGACCACGGCCAGTCCGAGACCGATCGCGATGGCGACGACGAGTGTCGACAGCATCCGTTTATAGTCACGGCGGTAATATAGGCTCCGCTGCCAAAACAAGAACAAGAACGGGAAGACGATCATCGCGAGCGGCTGCGACGCCGGCGGGAACAACCAATCGACGATCAAGAAGAGCACGCTGGCGATCGCGTAACGGTCCGTCCAGTCGAGCGTCCGGATAAAGGCATGGACGTACGTGAACAAGAGCAACGTCACGCTCATCTCATAAGAAAACCAAAGGGCGGCGATGCTGAGTGCCGTCTGGACACCGAGTTGCCAGTTGCGCGGCAAGCGGAGCGTCAAGAGAAAGACGAGCGGAAACGCATGACCGACATAGAAAGCGGCGAATACCCACCAAAGTAGTCTCATCGGCCGTCACCTCCGAGCCGTAAAATCGATTGGCTGCCGCCGTATTTGGCGACTTTCCGTTCGAACAGCGACCGGGCGAGCGGGAAATCACGCTCCGATAGACAGGCGAGCGTCGTCATGACCTTGCGGAAGTGCGTCTCACCGCTCCCCGGGGCGAGATCATAAGTGATCCCTTCCTTCGTCAATGTCGGAACAATCAGCCCGTAGCTTGCGTTCTCTTTTTCGAAGTCGCGACATAGCGCTGCCGCCTGCGAGATCAACCGCTCCATCTGATGGGTAAGGGCGCGTCCGTCTTTCGTCAGCAAGTCGAGCACGACGACATATTCGTTCGCTTGGACGGGTTGCTCGGTACGGGCGAGCAGTTCGCCGGTCTTCGCATAGGCCGACCAATAAAGTTGCCGCATCGGCTGGCCGTGATATGGCGCCACCGACTGGAACGTCTCCGGGTCACGGTAGGCGCTATGTCGGACCATCTCTTCCCCTGGTAACGTCGGTGGCCGCTTCGGGATCGGATAAGGCAGGAATTCAGGGAAGACATAACCGATGCGGTCGAGCGGGTCTTCCTTATAGAGTGAGAACATACGGAGCGGGTCACGAATCTCCATACCGATTGCCTCCATGCGGATCGGGCCACGTCGAATTGCCTTGAGCGGGAGCGTATAGGCGACGGCCGCCTCACGTCCGACATAGTTCTCTTGGCGCCAGAAGGCGTGTTCCTCTGACTCGACGGTAGGATGGAGATATCCTGACAGACGGACGACACCGAGCGGGACAGGAGCAGTTGAAACCAATTTGATTGTATACGTCTCTTCATCGTTCGGGAACAGCTTCAGCTCGTCGGTCACTTCGACATGTACGTATTCAGCGAGCCGGAACAACAGCTCCGGCATGATGAGCGCATACAGGCTAAAGCCGATAATCACACTCGCGAAGAAGACGTTGCCGTATAGGGCGGTGAACACCCCGACGACGAACAAGAGCCACATATACCCGGACTCGAGGTAGCGAGGGCTGACGAGTTGCATATCACACCTCTGACGGGACCGGGATGGTCTCCAAAACAGACTTGATCAATTTGGACGGCTTCGTCTTGAGCGACGCCTCGACCGTCAAGACGATGCGGTGCCCGAGAATCGGCAAAGCGAGCGCGCGGATGTCTTCCGGTGATACGTAATCCCGTCCGTCCATATAGGCATGCGCCCGAGCCGCCATCGTGTAGGCGAGCGTCGCCCGCGGGCTCGGTCCGACCTCAATATCCCGGTGATGACGAAGCGCCTCTACGAAATCGAGGAGATAATCCTCCATCGCCTCGTGGAACAAGACGTCACGGACGGCTTGCTGCATTTCGGCAAGTTCGGTCTGTTGCAACGTGAAAGGAGCCGCACTCAAATGCTCGTTCCGAAGCAACCTGCGTTCCGACTCCCGAGACAACGGGGCGAGCGACAGTTTGAACAAGAAGCGGTCGAGTTGAGCCTGTGGCAACGGGAACGTCCCTTGCCCATCGAACGGGTTTTGCGTCGCGATGACGAAGAACGGGTCCGGTAGACGAAGCGACACCTCACCGAGCGTCACTTGTCGCTCCTGCATCGCCTCCAATAGGGCCGACTGCGTCCGTGGTGTCGTCCGGTTAATCTCATCGACGAGTAAGATTGACGTGAAAATCGGTCCAGGCCGGCGCTCGAACGTGCCCGTCGTAGGATTGAACAGCTCCATCCCTAAGATGTCACTCGGTAGCGTGTCCGGTGTACATTGCACGCGTTGGAACGCGGCCGAGACCGACGTCGCCAAGCTTCGCGCGAGAGTCGTCTTGCCGGTCCCAGGCCGGTCCTCGAGCAGAACGTGGCCCCCGGAGAGAAGGGCGATCGTCGACAGCTTAATCGCCTTCGACTGCCCAATCACTTGATCGTTTAAATGTGTCGTCCATTGTTGCACCATAATGTAAGTCCCCCGTCTATTTTCTGAATATTTATAAAAATCATAGCACACTCGCGGACTGAGATGGAACGCTAAAGAACGGTGCTGCCAAATATGTAGGTTACCATGTTCAATCCGAAGAAGACGTTTTCGTTTTCTTACGGCTCGGGAACTCGAAAATCAAGTAATACAAGACGATCATACTCGTGAATGGATTCAAGGCACTGACCCAGGCCGGCCCATCGAACAAAATATACGTAAGTGTGATGAGGACGGATGATCCGAATAATAACTTTGAGAACATAGGCGATGTCTCTCCTTTGAATCTCAATATGGAATAGGTTGACTATATCATGTCACTTCCGCAATAACTGCCCGACAAAAAAACTGACCTGCCTGTATGAGGCAAGTCAGTCATCGTTTCGGTGTATCCAAATAGCGTTCAAAATGCCGCTCCAACCAGTCCTGGAAGAACGACATGAATGTACAGATGCCCCAATAAATCAAGGCGACGACCAAGTAGACGGTCATATAATCGAATTCCCGGCCCCCGACGATTTTCGCCTTGTTGAAAATTTCCGGAACGGTGATCATGGCGGCGAGCGAACTCGCTTTAATCAAATCGAGGAACACGTTCGAAAGCGGGGGGAGGGCAATCCGAGTCGCCTGCGGCAAGATGACCCCTTTTAGCGTCAGCCACTTGTTCATCCCGAGCGAGCGGGCCGCCTCGACCTGTCCCGGATCAACGGCACGGATCGCAGCCCGGACGATTTCCGCGATATAGGCCGCCGAGTTCAGACTAAACCCGATGATTGCCGCCGTCAGC
Organism: Exiguobacterium sp. s149; assembly: GCF_018618395.1. Classification (NCBI taxonomy): domain Bacteria; kingdom Bacillati; phylum Bacillota; class Bacilli; order Caryophanales; genus Exiguobacterium; species Exiguobacterium sp. s149. Next base: position 25,507 of record NZ_JACSLZ010000005.1, on the reverse strand, counting down.
GCTGCGAACTCGATGCCGATGAATGGAAACCCTGAGTATAAGATGAACAGGATAATCAAAATCGGTACACCCCGCATGAACGAGATATAGAACGTCGATGGGAACCGAAGCAACCGGGACGGTGACAGTTTCCCAAGGGCGAGCACGAGACCGAGCAACAAGCCGAAGAACATGCTGACAAATGAGATCCAAAGCGTGTTCGGCAAGCCGCCTAGCAGATAAGGGAATGAGCGCACAGCCAAGTCGACGTCAAAAATCGCTTCCCATTTCACACCTTCGAACATGAGCGCTTAGTCCAATTCGACGATGGTCGCGTCGACGTCCGGTTCGACCGAGACGTCGGCACCGTTATAGAACGTTTCCGACAACTCTTTCACCGTGCCGTCTTCAAGCATCTCCGTAAGGACGCGGTCGATGTTCTCTTGAAGCTCTGTATTCTCCTTATCCATCAAGAACGCAACTTCCTGTGGGTTATAGGCGATATCCGGGTGGATCGTGATGTCGAACTCCGGGAAGAAGGCGAGGGCGAGCGTCTGGAGATAGTAGTCGTTCAAGATGACGTCGGTCCGTCCTGTCGAGACGTCACGGAGGTACTGGTCGTTCGTGGCGTTGTCATAGATGACTTCCTCCGCCCCGTATTGACGTGCTACGTCCATGAAGACGGTTGTCGCTTCTCCGGCGGCCTTTTTGCCTTTCAAGTCCTCAAGTGACTCGATGCCAGACAGGTCGCTCTTGCGAACGATGGCCGTCCCGTACGTGTACTTGTATGGCGTCGAGAAGGCGAACTTCTCTTTACGGTCGTCTGTGACCGAGATATCGTTTGCGGCGACGTCAACTTGTCCGTTTTGAACGCTAGTCAACATGTTGTCGAACGCCATCTCTTTGAATTGGACCTCGAGGTCAAGGCGTTTCCCGATCTCTTTCATGAGCTCGACGTCAAACCCAGTCAATGTATCGCTATCTTCTTCACGGAACGAGGCCGGATAGAGCGTACCGGCCGTACCGACCGTGAGCGTACCGTCTTTTTTGATTTCGTCCCAGCGCGAAGTTTCGGCCTGATCGGTGCTAGAATCACCACACGCCGCGAGCGGGACAGCCAGTAATAGGGATGATGCCAAACCTTTAGTCATACGTTTCATTCAAGTTCCTCCTTAAGTTATCATCTGTCTAAAAATAGCATGACATCCGCTTACAGGCAACTCCTAAGAGCGGATGAACAGCGTTAAAGTTATTTTTGAAACATAAATCCATAAAGCGCTAACATGTTGATGAATGAAGGATTCAATCGAATGACACAGTTTAGTAATTATGATGAAACAGATCAATGGATGTCGGTTTGAACAATACGGTTTAAGTAAAAATATCATCGTGTTGATCAGCCGACTCCGACGCATGTGAATTTTAATAATTCATGTATGATAGATAGTAAAGGCTTATTCGTAACATATTAAAATGAGGAGAGCGGGGGGCAAATGGAAAAATGGGAGAGATGGACAGTCAATCCAGAGATACCGGCCAAACTATATCTGCAGGCTCTAATTGATGATAAAGACGGATTAAGACTCGTGTTTATGGATACGCATGAGAACACGTATACATTCTTGTTTGACGGACTAGTGCTGTCGTATCGACATACAGACGAAGGAACGCTTATTAGAACGCTAGAACATTTATACAAACATTATGACACTGATTTTTTTAGCAATTGGACACTCTTTCAAGTGACCGATTCCAGCTATTTAAAATGGCTAGCTGAAGAATCAACAAACATTTACGAAGCGGTTTATAATATTCAGCATTACGTTTTCTTGACATCATACGATGTAATTGAAGTGTTGTCGACAAATCCACCGACTCTGATTTTATGACGGTCACTGTATGGCTAGTCTGGTGAGACCATTTGGTTTTGGGATGGAGCGGTCATTACATATGAAGGGAGAAAGATGCAATGGAAGAAGAACCGAACATCTCGATCAAAGCGTTAGATGAGTATTCCATCAGCGTCGTAAACGAAGCCAATAATGCGTTTCCAGTCATCGGGAAAATCATCCCGAGCTTTTGTGACGGGGTTTGGATGTATGAGGAACAGTTATATGAGAAAGCCCATGAGACGAGCTTCCCGGACGATTCACTAGACTGGCATGAATACATCAACAGTGAGGACAAACAAGTATTCTTGGCATTCGACGAGACGACATGTATTGGACAAATCCGTGTGGTGAAAGACTGGAACCGTTTTGCTTATATCGAGAACATCGCGATCCGTGGCAGCTATCGCAACAGCGGGCTTGGGCATTTGCTGATGCAAGTTGCAGAGACGTGGGCAAAAAAACAGTCGTTGCTTGGATTGTCACTCGAAGCGCAGAACGATAACGTGATCGCGTGTCGATTTTATGCGAAAGAAGGGTTCGCGCTCGGCGGTGTCGATACTCTCAAACACACCGGCAATCCGAACATCGACATGACGTTGTATTGGTACAAGATTTTCTGATTTTTTTCGAGAGGAGAGATGTCACATCTGACATCGATTTTCTCTGTTTTTCTTCTAGTTAACATAACATATATTATCGGAAGAGAGGAAGCCCAAAAGCTTCTTCTCTTTTCTACTTAAATTCAATTAACACAAAAAAGTTTTCAAAAATTAATCATTCATTCATTAATAGCCGATTGTAAAATTAAGCTAGACAATTGAAAAAGCCATTCGTGGTACACTCACAATGTATTTTCCGACCAAAGAAAAACATAGGAGTGATCACGAATGACCTACACCCATCTTACCACGGATGAACTGGTGATGATAGAATCCTACCACCGCCAAAATATACCTGTAGCGATCATTGCTAAGTTGATGAACCGTTCCAGGCAGCCAATCTACAACGTCATCAATTTCCTGAAATCAGGACATACAGCGCTCGACTTCTACACGCAATACAAGAAAAATAAGAAACGCTGCGGCCGGCGGAAGATTGTCCTGCCGAAGAAACAAGTGGCCTATGTTCAAGACAAGGTGGCGCAGGGCTGGACGCCGGATGTCATTGTCGGCCGGGCAGAAACGGCCATCGATTGTTCCGCGCGCACCATCTATCGCATGTTCAAAAATCAGGTCTTTGACGCCGCCACGCTGCCGATGAAAGGAAAACGGAAACCCAATGGACACCAGGAACGCCGGGGAAAACAGGCGTTCAAACGCCATATTTCCGAACGGGAAGCCGACAACCCGTCGTTCAAAAAAGAGTTCGGGCATATCGAAGGCGACACCATTGTGGGTGCCCGCCACAAAAGTGCGGTGATCACGCTGGTCGAACGGCTGACGAAAGTCATCATCGCCCTGAAGCCTGCAGGACGCAAGGCTTGCGATATTGAAACTGCGTTGAACCAGTGGTTCCAAGGGGTCCCGAGAAATCTGTTCAAATCCATCACGTTTGATTGCGGCAAGGAATTCTCCAATTGGAAACCGTTGTGCAACCGGCACGACGTCTCGATTTACTTTGCGGATCCCGGCACGCCTTCTCAGCGCGCCTTGAATGAAAACTCCAACGGGCTCCTGCGGAAAGACGGCTTGGCAAAGGAAATGGACTTCAACCAGGTGGATCAAACATTCATTTCGTCGGTGGCCGACAAGCGGAATAACATCCCAAGAAAGTCACTGAATTACCGCACACCGTTGGAGGCATTTTTGAGTCACCTGAATGGAGTCGATCTGTCTAGCTTAAATTGACAAACGGAACCTCCAATATGTTTTAGATTCTTTCGTTATTTATAAAAAGATGGTATTTATAAAAGTCAAAGTCTTCTTTTTTATTATAGCAGTCTAGTTTAGATGCGAAAAAACTATATTTATCCGCCCTTTTTATTTCTGAAAAAGTCGAGGAACGACACTACGTTTCGTGACGCAGACTTCGAACAACCGCCAGGGCGTTAGTCTATCGATTGTTCGACGTGAATGATTGCCTCGAACGGCACATGGATGATCCCTTCCCTTTGATTGGCCAGCTCGACGGTCCGCTCCATGTAGTTCGTCCGGTGCACGAATCCTCTGAATCGTTTCATCTCCCGCTTCTCCACATATTTTACCTCTACCAAATCTCCGCTGAAGATCGCGTCGTTCAGCACATTCTCATAGACCGATAGGACCTGTTCATCGATATCTGGCATCTCAATTTTTTGAATCTCTTTATAGTATTTCGTCAGTAGCGCCTTGTGCTCGGGCATGAGGAATGGGATCCATTTCAATTCGCCCCGATCGCGATACATCGTCATAATAATTACCCCTCTCAATAAAACGAACGTTTGTTCTTATTTTATACCCGATTTGTCCCGTTTGAACAGCCTTTTTCGTGATTGGTAATCCGTGCGTCCTGTTTCCGTACTCTAGCTCGCTGGTCTTCGGTGCAAGGGACGTCAAAAAAATGACGCGCCCTCAGGCCGTCTTCCTTCGCTTTAGGCTCAAAGCGAGGCTTTTCGCTCGTTGGCTCCGGAAGCCTGTCCCTCCGTTTGCTCTACGCATTTTTTTGAGGCTCTCCCTGCGGTCGCCCTTGCACCGTCTCCCGACGCTCGCTTCGTTCCCGTCAACAGGACGCACAACGGTGTTCGTTCTGAGCTCGGCTTATCCGAAAGGGGACAAACCATCATGGAACTTACATCCATCATCGAGGTCATTCGTATCAAACAAGAGATTCGCGAGGAGATGGTCGCTCTCGAGCACGCCATCATCCAATCACCGGACAGTGCCCGACAAATCGGTTCCTCGTTCATCGGGGACGACGACCGTGAAGTGTTCCTCGTCATCATGCTCAACACAAAGAACCGGGTCATCGGCGTCCACCGGGCACACGTCGGGAGCGTCAACTCGAGTGTCGTCCACCCACGGGAGGTCTTCAAATGCGCCATCTTGAACAACGCCTCGTGCCTCATCGTCTGTCATCAGCACCCGAGCGGGGACCCGACGCCGAGCCGGGAGGACATCCTCGTCTCCGAACGGTTACATGAGGCGGGGGACCTCATCGGCATCCCGGTGCTCGACCATCTCATCCTCGGAGCGGACGAGTCGTACGTCAGCATGAAACAGCGAGGTTACATGGGTTGAACGGAATGGAGTGGGGCCGGGGGACCGGTCCCGGTCCGTCCGGGAAGGGCAAGGACGAAAAACGTACGTTTTTCTTTGACGGGATGGGCGACTCGCGTTGCTCTCGCCTGGATCCGTGGGGCGGGATCCGGGAAAAGGTCCGTTTTCGTATAACGAAAACGAGATGGTTCGTGTGTGAAAATTGGACGTTGTTTTGGTCTGTCTCATAAGAAGATTGTTTGATGAAATGGTAGAAGTGACAACATAGTTTGTTTATTGAAAATGACCATGATTTCTAAACAAGCCCTAGGGCTTGTTTGAAACAACACCAGGGCTTACGTGAAATAAGCCGAGATGTTGATTGCGTGGATGCGAGGTATCATGAGGCTATCAACAGGAGAGGATGATTCAGATGGACAGCTACCAACTAGATCAACAGACGATGGACGAGATGACGGAGGTATTGCTTCGACGCCTTCCGGACCGGCTCCAAGAAGATTTTGACGACTTAAAACTTGTGAGCATGGATCTTCTTTGTGATGTGAAGGAAGGAGAACGCTTGACCCACCTCACCGTCTTTTTCAATACCAATATGATTCGACGGAATCGTCGTACATAAGAACAAAAATATTTGTATACATGTATACATGTAGATTTGTATACGCGTATACATGTATACATTTTTTAAAGTCTTCATTTCTGTAGGTTCATGAACAAGGACTGAACTGGCTCTGGACGGGGAATCGTTTTAGAGAGGACCAGAAGGGGGGAGACGTGATGGACGAGCGGATACTTGATGACTATGCGTTCGATGGATTGGATCCGTTCGTCCGGACCGTGTTCTCGGAACTGATGGAACATCCCGAGTGGATGCGTGTTGTCGACAAGGAACATTGCGTCGAGAAGGTCGTCCGGTTTGATGACGGACGGAACTCGCCTTACTTCCGGGTGGTGATCTATCTGGATGCAGAAGAGCGTCCGATTAAGATCGTATATCTATATGGGACATGGGTGGTGGGGAAGGGAGACGTCAGTTTTGTGGTCTCAGAGCTCTCCAAGGGTGTATTCGAATATGAGGTGATGCATGTCCAGTGGCTCATCAAGTATCGCTTCGAGGATTGGGGCGTGTCTGAAGACGGGGCATGGGAGAAGGAATGGTAATCCGGGCTCATGCGTGAGCGTCTAACGCCTTATGGCGAAGTCGCTCATCGCACCGCTGCCCCCCTGACGGCCCGATAACAAGAGCTGCTGGCTCACCGCCGCATCTCTATGTTCCTGGCCCTTTCTAACGGGAGGCACGGAGCGTAAGGGCAACGTCAAAAGCAAGAGCGTGGGCGCGTCTAACGCCACGCGGAGTGGCATTCGAATCTAGGACAGGCCCAAATCGCGGACGCAATTCTCGACAGGATCGTACACGACTCCTATAAAATCCTGGTCGATGGCGAAACCTCAATGAGGGAACACCACGGGCTAGGGATAAGCTAAGATCTTGGCCATCGATGAGTCGATGGCCTTTTTCTTCATATTGACTCGCTCAGTCGTCCGCACTAGTGGCTCTCTGTATCCGCAATACTCAGCAGGACAAAAAACGCATCCTTCGAGTTTTTGAGGATGCGTTTGAGCAATGTGACTCTATTTGACTCGCGTTTATATTCCTACATATAAGCATACAACTGATGGTAGTTTCCAAGGTGGAGCGACGGAATGGACGTATCAGACATTGGAGCGGAAAGGATATATCATAAAATTGGTATTTTTCGAGCATATATCACAAGGTTGATGTTGTCGCGCGATTCAATAAAAACGAGTTTTTTCATCATGGATTAGCTCGTCTATATTATTAATTGTAATAATTAAAATTTATTATTTTACTAATATTTCGTTTTTGGGCATAGAATGATAGCTTCTTGCTGTCGTATGTGAATATATAAAGTATTTACCGGGCTCTTCAAAAATATAAGAAATTACATACAGTCCGTCTTGTTGATAATTGGCTTCAATTTTTTCGTGTTGGCTTTCCTCTTGGCCTTCTTTCCATATCTCGAATTCAACTTTATCCGCATCGTCTACTTTCTCGTTTCCTTGAGAAACAGTTGCTATAAGTTCAATAACTTCGTTTGCTTTTACTATTTCAGGATCTGTTTTAAATTGTACATCAATTAATTCTGGAATCACTTCAGGTCCATTATTGCTTACTGTACTTCCACAACCAGATAATACTAACAAAACAATCAACAGTGAAAAAAACCTTGCCATCTTTTTTCTCTCCTTTAAACGATTTAATATTAACATACACGAAAATGTGATGTATTGATTATTACATTAAAAGTGACCTGATCATGCAATCTTATTAGCTATCGAGCATAGACCCCATGTCACTTTTAAGGTTCAAGACTTTATAGAGCGTCGTATGCTCGATTGGTTTACTTTTCTATATAAAAAATAAAGAAATGTACATTTTATATATTAAGTTCAATTTTATATATTAAGTTCAAAAGATATTAATTGAACTTAATCCAAAAAGTTGGATCATGAAATAGATCATCTGGTGACTTCGACAACCTAGGTTTGAATTTGGACCTTCATATCCGTAAATTTATCATCGACCGTTAGACACGGCCTTAGTAACCTAAGGTTCGTCTCGACGTATATTGCCAGTTGAAGGTCATCAAAGGAGAGAAGAGTCTGTACTTCAAGATTGAATCGATTAAAGATTGTCTACCCATCCATATCGTTTTTAATATCTACATAGTGAATGTGTATGTCGCACCTGAGATTGTATTCCCCAGGCACTCGTAGGGGGGTGGGGGCACGAACGAAAGCTCATCCTAACTTTCTGAAGTTTTTCTTGCGAGTCAGTTAGCGTTTGGTCACCGAGACTTTAAAAGCTTTCGGACATAAAAATCGCCCCATAAAAATTAGATTATCAGGTCCAACTTTTACGGGGCATCTAATATTCTGTGGTCTAAATATTAAGTGATTTACTGAAGTAATTATATAGTGTTAAACAATTTCGCCTCTGAAATTCAGAAAAATTGGGATGGGTTGACTGTATTCCCTGCACTTGTAGCTGAGTACGAATAGTTTCCTCGATGGACTTCAAAGTGTAAATGAGAACCGGTCGAATTTCCGGTACTCCCCATCGCACCGATGTTCTGTCCTCGGGTCACACGTTGTCCGGCGGAAACGGACAATGAGCTCATGTGAGCATAAAGGGTAGTCCAAACTTGACCGCCTATGACATGCGTAATGATGACATGATTTCCATAAGGTCCACCCCAGCCTGCTCGAGTTACAGTTCCTGTTTGAGCAGCCATAATAGGAGTTCCTACTGGTCCAGCTGTATCTAGTGCATTATGGAAGCTGTAGCCATTGGCCCCGCCTGCTGGACCCCATCCTTGGGTTACGATACCTGAGGTTGGACGTTGAAAAACTCCGCCACTTGTTGGAGAAGCGAGTGAATCCGTAGTCTTTGAAGTGTTTACCACTTTCTCAGAGTTTGGTGATTTTTCGAGAGAGGCTTTATTCTCGCTGATTTCATTTTTTTCGGCACTTTTTGCTTCTGCAGCTTTACGCGCAGCCTCTTTGGTACGAATTTTAGCTTGTTCTTCAAGCCTTTGGGCTTCAATCTCTGCTTGAATTGATTTTTCTTGTTCTTGAAGCGTCGATTCCATTTGTTGCAAGCTTACCAATTTAGATGTGAACTGGATTTTTTCGGCCTCTAATTTTTTTATTTGAGCAGCCCGCACTTTAATTTTGCCGTTCAATTTTTTCTGACTATTCTCTAGCTCTTCTTTTTGACTAATAAGCTTATCTTTTTCAGTGTCCAATTCAGCTTTAGCAATTTGAAGCTTATTTTTTGTTGATTGATATTCTTTGAAAAGTTCTTGATCATTTTCTTGAATCGTCCCTGCGGTGATCATGCGTGAAACCAGATCACCAAAGTCTTTTGAACCAAAAATAAATTCAGCCCAGTTTATAGAAGAACCACCGTTTTTTTGCATCGTGACCATGCGTTCTTCCATCAATGTCTTTTGAGAGCTCATTTTTTTCTGGAATTCTTTAATTTGAGTTTGAATCTGAGCAATTTTCTTTTGGGTTGTCCGAATTTCAGCCTTCTTCTGGGTGACCTCATTGATAATATCCTGTAACTCGGATTCCAAGTCATTCAGTTTCTGTTCTTCGAGTGTGATATCTTGTTCACGCTGCTGAATTGACGTATTAGCTTTACGTTGCTCTGTAGAATTTTGCGCTTGCTTCTGCTGGATATTTTTTTGTTTTTCAGTCAAGTTTAAAGCGTAAGAAGGGGATGCGCTTTGAACTAACATAACACCAAGTAAAGTTGAAGCTATAATTTTTTTCATGGTAAACAATGTTGTTGCCTCCGTAACTTATCTCTATTATAAAAAATGCGTTGCTGGATAAAAGTATTCGTATCATGATTAAAACTCGAACCGGAATCATTGTATCAATATTACTTCACCATCTATATTTCTATTTCTTTTCATTTCTATGTCAGTTGTTCTTTTGAGTTTATTGTCATTCGAGTATATCAAGAGAAATACTTATAATGCCATTTTGATGAGGAAATGAATGATGACCACTGAATTTAGGACATTTTGTCTCAAATTCAGTGGTCAAATCGTTTGTTAGTATTTGTTTGGTGTTTATTTAGTAGTAACTCTTCATAAATTTATCAATTCCTTTGGCGGTTGCTTTGATCATGTTACTTCCCGACATATAGGAGCGATCTACTGAGTTAGCAATAAAGCCATATTCGATGAGAGTAGAAGGTACCGTGTTTCTTCCTACCACATAGACATCTTGTCGCTTAACGCCTCGATTTTTAAAATCTGGAACGTTCATGGCGATTTCTTGATTAATTACTTCACCTAATCTGCGGCTAGCGTTCGCATATGGATTTGTGGTGTACGCGCTAGAAGTAGGGACGAGTGCTTCATGACCTGTAGCGAAAGAAGGTGAAGAATTAATGTGGACGCTTATGAAAGCGTCAGCATCAAGCCTTTCTGATAGATTGGTCCGCTCAACAAGTGACAAGTATCTATCATTTGAGCGCGTTAGTTTCACTTCATAAAGCTCATAGTTTTTCTTTAGTTCGTCGGCCACACGATTAGCAATGTTTAGGGTGAGTACTTTTTCTTGAACTGTACCGTTTGAAGTCACTGCACCAGCATCTCCCCCACCGTGTCCAGCGTCAATTAAAATCACGTGTTTGTTAGCTGGAATCACCGGTGATTTTATAGGAGTTTTTCCGGTAAATGGTTGCACAAAACCAGATGATACGTAACCGACTTGATTGTTATATCGCACCTTGTACCAACTGGCGCTTTTCGATATGACAGAAATCGAAGTGCCTGAGGGAATTGTTGTCAAAATAGATCCGTAACGACTCGCTTGGTTACGTAAATTAAGATTTTCGATAGTAATATATGTTGGATAAGTGGATAAAGAATCCCCCGGTGCCACTTGCACTATATAATGTCGAGCAGGTGTGAATCCTGTAATACCGTTATACATAACTTTTAACCAAGAACCCGTTGTGCCCGATTTTCCTAGTACAGTCACTTCAGTAGATGCTGGAATCGTAATAAGGACCTTTGAGTTCACTAAAGACATGCTTGAGCGAATCTCGGTCGTTTGCTTACTTCGTGACTTCATAGCCGAGGGCGATATGGTTACATACTGACTTGCCACATAGCCTTGAGTCCCATTGTATGATACTTTATACCAAGGGCCTGAGGCAGCATGGTACATTAGTGGGCTGGACTTTGGGATAGTCATTAAAACGGGTGATTTGACAGATGGGCCCTTACGCAGATTTAGTGAAGTTTTAGTTTTATATATTGTGTTTATTGAACTGACTGAATTTTTAGGTATAGGTTTTGGCGTCACGTACTTCGTTGAGACATAACCGATTTTTGAATTAAATGAAACTTTAAACCAGGATTTATCTTCTCCATATACACCTATCTTCTTAATGGTTTTTCCTTTTGGAATCGTCAAAAGGACTTTGCTTTTTGAAGAGAACGAGGAACGCAAATTCAAATTTTCAGTTGTTATGAATAGAGATTCCTCTGCATGTACGACGTTTAGGACGTTAACACTAGTTAAAAGCTTAAAGGGATAGAAAAAAGAAGTTAATAAAGCCAAGGAAATTACTAAGCTTATTCGAAATTTATGTTTAGACTTCATAATAGACTCCTCATATGTAGTTTTTTTGGTTGTAAAGACCCATGAATGGTTTTTTACTATCTGTATGGTACTTATCCTTTAAATATTAGTCATTCTATGCAACGATTATTGGCTTTCGTCTATCTACAGTTAAAAGTTTTCTTGCCCTGTTTTAAAATGCACTATTATTAAGGGGAATAGACGTATTTTAAGAAATAAATTGGCCCTCCTTTCATCTGCATAAAAGTTTAGTTGCATGAATGTGTTAGAATGTAACTTGTTTGACTCATAGATTTCGTTTTTAGAAGTCCATGGATTCAATGTTGAAAAACTAAGGATACTCTAGTATTTTTAGCTATAATTCTGATAAAAGAAATAACGAATTTATAAAAGAGGTGAATTGTTTTGAAAACTAATCAACTATTGACTATTTTTACATCCGTATTAGTAATTGCAGTCTTAGCTTTTTTATTTTTAAATGATCAAAGTTCCGAAAAATCAAAGACTAAAATTGTTCAAGATGAAAAGATATCAGTTAATAATCAACCTACAATAGGTAAAAAGGAAGCGCCGATATCAATTGTAGAATTCGGAGACTATAAATGCCCTTCGTGTAAAGAGTGGGGTGAAACAATCTATCCTCAACTTGTAAAAGATTACATTGAAAGTGGGAAAGCTTCCTTTAGTTACATTAATGTTTTGTTTCACGGAGATGAGTCCACTTTAGCTGCCCTTGCATCAGAATCTGTTTACAAAAATCACCCAGAATCATTTTGGCAATTTCACAAAGCTATTTATGAAGCTCAACCTGACGTGCAAATACACGATAATCCATGGGTTACGGTGGAGAAAATGGAAGAGATTGCGACGAAGACTGTCCCTTCTCTAGATTTAAATAAATTTAGAGAAGACCTATCAAGTCGTTCTTCTAGATTAGAATCAGTTAAAATGGATGCGGCGCTCGTAGAAAAATACAATGTTACACTGACCCCGACGATTGCAGTTAATGGGGTCATCCTTGAAAATCCATTCGACTATACCTCTATAAAAAAACAAATTGAAAAGGAGCTAACCCAATGAGCGCTTCAGTAATAAACCGATATGGACTGTACCTCGCCTGGGTTGTTTCAATTACTGCAGTACTTGGAAGTCTATATTTTAGCGAAATTCGTGGTTTTATACCTTGTGAACTCTGTTGGATTCAACGTATCTTTATGTACCCAATAGCTTTGATTCTTGCAATTGCAGTTTTCAGAGAAGATAGCTCAATCAAATTTTATGTTCTCCCTTTATCAATAATCGGATTCTGTATCTCTTTTTACCACTATCTTGTACAAAAGGTGCCCGGCTTTTCGGAAGTCAGACCATGTGAACAAGGAGTTTCCTGTAATGCACAGTACATTGACTGGATGGGTTTTATCACAATTCCGTTTTTAGCGTTGACCGCCTTTTTTCTGATTACAGTCATTCTTGGACGAATCAGTACCAAACAGTAGTTTTTGATTTGGATTTGAAAAATGAAGAACTAATTGTATCAAATTGGTATGCTTACTAAAAAACAGCTTTGATTTAGAAAAACATGAAAAGCTTTTTGAAGTTGGAAAATAGATTAGACAATACCCAGTAAATAATTCAATTGACGTTTTCTTAAAACGTTAGTGTACTATATTGATTTTTTGAAAAAGCGTGACTACCTATCGAGTATGAGATCTAACTAGCTCTCTAATAGGTAGTTTTTGTATGGCTAAAAATAAGAAATAATCGCAAAACCAGAGAAAGTATCTCAAATCTTCAAGTATGTAGAGCTGATAGAATAAATGTTTTTTAAATTAAGTGTTGACGGCACAGCAAAAGTCTAATAAGTTATATATGAACATATGAACATGTATAGTTATCATGAGCGGAGGTACTGACTTATGGATGAACCGATTGAAGATACTACAGAAAATGAAATAGAAATAGGGGCGCAGATTGACGATGAGACTCTATTTATTGTATCTCAGACGTTCAAGGCACTTAGTGACCCGACAAGAATTAAAATATTAACCCTGCTATGCACAAAGGAACATTCGGTCAACGGAATAGCTGATCTTCTTAACTTAAGTCAATCAAACGTGTCTCATCAGCTACGTTTTTTAAAAAATCTTCGACTTGTCAAGTTTAGAAGAGAAGGAACTACTCTATTTTATTCAGAAGATGATCACCATGTCATGAACTTACTAAGACAGGCGATTGAGCATGCGAAACACCACTAAATATAGTAAGGAGAGTTAATCTTATGGCACATAATCATGCACATGATCATTCTCATACCTCTAACAAAAAGATTTTGATCATTTCATTCTTTATTATTTCGGCATACATGGTTGTAGAGGCGATTGGAGGGTACCTTACAAATAGCTTAGCACTTTTAGCGGACGCAGGTCACATGCTTAGTGATGCGGCTTCGCTCGCTATTGCATTACTTGCCTTTAAATTAGGTGAACAAATAGCGAACAATCGTAAAACGTTCGGATATAGACGCTTCGAGATTCTAGCAGCTGTTTTAAACGGGGTCACACTCATACTGATTTCCATATATATCTTTTATGAGGCCATCAATCGATTTATTCAACCACCTGAGGTCGCATCCGTAGGAATGTTAATTGTTAGCAGTATTGGCCTTGCTATAAACCTTCTTGTTGGATGGATTATGTTAAGAGGTGCAGACGTAGAACATAATTTGAATATGCGAGGTGCTTATCTACATGTTGTAAGCGATACGTTGGGTTCAGTCGGTGCAATACTGGCAGCGCTTCTTATCATGGCATTTGGATGGAACTGGGCAGATCCGCTCGCAGGAATCATTGTAGCGGGACTTGTTTTACGAAGTGGTTATTTCGTGACGAAATCCGGATTGAACGTATTAATGGAAGGTGCACCACAAAACGTTGATGTCGAAAAGGTTCTTCAAGTCATTCACAACAAGGAGGGGGTACGGAGTATACACGACTTTCATCTTTGGAGTATCACAAGTGGAATGAATGCACTCTCATGTCATGTTGTCGTTGATGGTAATTTACAAATCTATGACAGTGAGAATCTACTTCAAGAAATTGAACACGATTTAGCACATCTGAACGTTCAACACTCTACGATTCAATTCGAAACTCTTTCTCATCCTCACAGCGATGAATTGCTTTGCAAACTGAAGGTAGGGGAAGTAGTACATCAACATTAAAAAAATCACCTGTTGAGTAGGATTGACAATCAAGAGGAGGAGACAGCAATGCTGATTTTGGATAATAGTTACTTAATTTTGAGCATGTATAGAAACTCGATTTTTGGCAACGGAGTTTTGATAGATGATTGAATATATTTCTTCGTTAGAACCCCTTACTCAAGCATTGCTGGGTACTTTATTCACTTGGGGGATGACGGCGCTTGGTGCCGCGTTAGTGTTTATGACAAAATCAATGAATCAAAAGCTAATGGATGGGATGCTCGGTTTTGCTGGAGGAGTAATGATTGCCGCTAGTTTTTGGTCATTACTCTCACCTGCAATTGAGATGGCGGAACAAGATTCTCTTCCGGCGTGGTTACCAGCTGCAATCGGTTTCTTACTTGGAGGATTCTTTTTATCAGGTGTTGATAAAGTGATTCCACATCTGCATCCCACTTCACCGATGGATGAGGCTGAGGGTATAAACCCTAAGAAGAGAAAGCGGAGCACGTTACTGGTGTTAGCAATAACATTGCATAATATTCCAGAGGGACTTGCCATAGGCGTTGCATTTGGAGCAGTTGCAGCAGGATTCCCTTCATCATCAATCACGGGAGCTATCGCGCTGGCAATCGGAATCGGCATACAAAATTTCCCTGAGGGTGCTGCTGTGTCAATGCCATTGAGACGAGATGGATTATCTCGTCGTAAAAGTTTTTTCTATGGCCAGTTATCTGGTATGGTTGAACCGTTCGCGGCGTTGGTAGGAGTAGTAGCAGTACTCATAATGGAGCCTTTACTTCCGTTTGCGCTAAGCTTTGCTGCAGGAGCAATGATTTTTGTTGTAGTGGAGGAGGTAGTCCCAGGATCTCAAGAAAATGGAAACAAGGACTTGGCTTCTGTTTGTTTAATGTTTGGCTTTACAATCATGATGATTTTAGATGTGGCTTTAGGCTAAAATAATTATTTTTTTAATGGTTATCACTTTATTTTTTGACTGATATATATTCAAGATACTAACTATATTCGGAAGTGTAAATAATGAGCCTTAATTATATTTACTTTCAGTCGGTATTTTTACTGTTGGATAAATAAAAATACTAGAAGAAAAAATATAAAACCTCTTGCCCTGGCAATTAAAATCGTGGAGTTATCTATTTCATTCTGAAATTTCCTGAAAATTTTGGGGGTGATTTTGATAGAGAAGGAAAGCAAATTCGGAATTCAAGTGCTAGAGAAGGTGGAAGCCCACCAAGTCAGTATATACATCATTTTTTTGATGTTGGCAGTAATCTTTGGTCTATTGAATACAGAAGCTGTATATCTCGATATTTTTATTTCTCCCCTTTTAGGAGTTTTGATGTATGGGATGTTCGTTCAAATTCCGTTTCTGAAATCGAATGGATCTGCTACAAACATGAGGTTTGTGGTAGCTCTTTTATTAGGAAATTTTGTTGCCGTTCCTTTAATAGTTTAGGTTTTGGTTATCATATTTCTTCAAGATTCATCACTAATGCTGGGGGTGTATTTGGTGTTGTTAACACCGTGCATCGACTATGTGATTGTTTTTACAAAGATGGGAAAGGGAAACGAATCAATATTGTTAAAAGTAACACCGATTCTTTTAATTTTACAGACGATACTCTTACCCATATATTTATTCGTATTATTAGGAGAAAAGGCTATTAGTATCGTTAGGATGGGTCCATTTCTAGATGCATTTCTATTTTTGATTTTTATACCGCTTCTATTAGCGATAATGACACAATTGTGTTCTAAAAAGAGTTCTTTAGGTAATCGTATCATGAAAATGCCGCCATGGATTCCCGTTCCATTTATGTCTTTTGTACTTTTTGTGGTAGTTGCCTCTCAAATTAGGGAAGTGTATAGTGACCTCGGGACATTAATAGATGTAATACCAGTTTATATTTTATTTCTACTTATCATACCATGGGTGTCAAAGTCCCTTGGTAAGTTGTTCAAACTAGATATTGCTTCAAGAAGAGCAATTACATTTAGTATGGGAACAAGGAATTCACTTGTAGTTCTTCCATTAGCATCTATATTACCAGAGCCCCTATCAACACAAGTAGCTGTAGTGATCATTTTACAGACCGTTACCGAATTGTTCGGAGAAGTCTTATATATAAAATTAGTGCCTAAATGGTTCTAACAAATTAGATACATGTATTTAATTTCGCTTTCAAAAATTACGTCCTTCGATTGTTTATTAAAATATTAAGAACTGCGCTTAAGTTCTCAAGTATGCGTTGTTTACAATCAATAGGCAAAGAAATTTATTATATTGCAGAACGCTAGAGACCAGTATTATTCTAACAACTAACCTTTTTAAGGATGGACTACCAAGTGAGGAGAGATCGAACAATGGCGAGTACTGATAAGGCATCAAAAAATATCAAACTAGCATTTATAATTAATCTTGTTTTCTCGATTGGTGAATTTATCGGGGGATTTTTGATTAATAGTGTTGCAATCATGTCGGACGCCATATAATGGACCCAAGATTTCAGACACGAAAAAGGAGATGTTAAGGTAGGTATATGAAACGAAAAAGATATACACCCGAATTCAAAACTCAAGTTGTGTTGGAAATCTTGAAGGAAGAAAAAACAATGAGCCAGATTGCTTCCGAACATGGCATCCATGTGAACCAGCTGCATAAGTGGAAAACACATTTCCTGTCAGAGATGCCACAAGTGTTCAAGAAACAGAACAAGGACCAAGAGAAGATGAGAGCCGACTATGAAGAGAAACTGGAAAATCTCTATGCAGAAGTCGGAAAGTTAACCACGCAGCTGTCGTGGATCAAAAAAAAATCTGGCATCTACCACGATTAGACAGGAACGGGTAGAGATGATGGAATGGGGAAACAGTAAACTTCCTGTTTCCCAACAGGCCGATCTGCTTGGGCTCAATCGTTCCAGCCTTTATTACAGGCCGGTTGCCCCTTCGCCTGAAGAGGTTGCCATCAAGCATAGGATTGATGAGATCTACACCAAATATCCGTTCTACGGGTCACGCAGGATTGCCGAAGTATTGAAAAATGAAGAGGTGAATATCAACCGCAAGAGGGTCCAGCGTCACATGCGCGAGATGGGCATACAGGCTCTCTATCCAGGCCCCAATCTGAGTAAACGCAACCTGCAGCATCGCATTTATCCATACCTACTGAAAGGGGTGAACATTACCCGTCCCAACCAGGCTTGGGGCATTGATATCACGTATATCCGCCTGCAGGATAGCTGGATGTATTTGGCAGCCATCATCGATTGGCACTCCCGGTATATCATCAGCTGGGAACTGGACCAGACACTGGAAATAGGTTTTGTCCTGGATGCCGTCCGGCGGGCTTTCACGATCGGGCAGCCGGACATCTTCAACAGTGACCAGGGTAGCCACTTCACCAGTTCCAAATATATCCACCTCCTGAAGGAACAGCCTGCCGTCCAAATCAGCATGGACAGCAAGGGTCGGGCACTGGATAACATCATGATCGAACGTTTCTGGCGGAGCCTCAAGTACGAAGAGGTCTATCTGAAGGACTACGGGACACCAAGAGAAGCGAGACAGAACATCCGTGACTACATGGAATTCTATAACTGGGAACGTCCCCACCAGTCATTGGGTTATAGGACACCGGCATCCATCTATTTTCAGTAGGTTACTGTCCTTGCCATCTCGGAGCAATTATCTTTCCCATCCCAGGACCTGTCAAGGGAAAATACGCCCTTGACAGAACCTGGCATAGGAAAGGCTGGGTCTGCAAGATGGGACAAGGACAAGAAGAATGACTGTTTTCACCTTATTATTATAAAATTAGTGTTTTGACAATGGGATCCACTTTACCATTCACGATTTAGGTGATGCTCTTGCATTGGGCCTGTCCTGGTTCTTACAAAAATTTTCGAACAAAAAACCCGATCATAACTTCACTTTTGGATATAATCGTTTTTCCCTTTTAGGAGCATTAATAAATGCGACAATATTAATAATTGGATCTGTATATATTTTTACTCAAGCAATTCCTCTACTGTTTGAACCGGAGCATTCTAATGCACAAGGAATGATTTGGTTTGCAATTTTTGGTGTGCTTTTAAATGGTTTTGCGGCATTCCGTCTACACAAAGGAAAATCAGTAAATGAGGGAGTACTATCTTGGCACCTTTTAGAAGATGTTTTAGGTTGGATTGCCGTTCTTGTAGTAGGGATAGTTTTACTCTTCAAGGATATACATATACTTGACCCCATCCTATCAATTGCTATTGCGTTGTTTATATTAGTGAATGTGTTTCGTAATTTAGTTAAAACAATGAAAATACTTTTAGGTGCTGTCCCTGATGGTATTGACATCGATGAGGTGAAGCAAAAGATTGAAGGTATTGAAGAAGTGATTTCTGTTCAAAACCTATATGTCTGGTCAATTGATGGCGAAGATAACGCCATGAATTTACACTTAATAGTAGAAGAGATGAATCTAAAGGATTCAACTATTGTTAAACAAAAAGTCAAAGAAGTGACTTCAAAACTAGATATTAAACATTCTACAATAGAGTTAGAATCAAAAAAACACAACTAAAGAAATAAGTCATCCTTGCACCAAATCCACACTGAGGTTCGACATATGAGTAAAAATTCTATACTTCATACCGTCTGATACCAATAAATACTTTTCTACGTGCAAGGAAACTGAATATCGAATGAGGGTATATTTAGAAACCCCCTCATTCGTTTTTTTTTTGAACACTATCGAAATTTCGTCTCTTAAAATAGGATGTATTCGAATGAATGAATGATTCCAAAACGAACGTTCAAATATTTAGATTTAATTGTCATAGTTTAGTAGACCTATCGACCGGATTTTCTTTCCATACTTCGGAGAATATTCCGGTCAATGAATAAGGTTCGGCCTCGATTAAAACTGTCTGATGATAAAAAAGCTGACAATGAAACCTAAAAAGATGACTCGGGAACAATACCGAAGTCATCTTAAAGCCGTCTTAAAAAACAGAGATCATTTATTTTTATCATACCCAGTACAAATTCGAGGATATAAAAATGAATATTTTTGTTTTTTTATTCTTTGACATTCATCAGTCTTAAACTGTTCAGTGCTACCAGAAGAGTTGCCCCCATATCGGACATAATAGCTATCCATAGGGTGAGCCAGCCTGGGATGACCAAGAGTAATGCAATCGCTTTGATACTGATAGCGAACGCGATGTTCACTTTGATAATATTTAGGGATTTTCGGCTCAATTTTATCGTAAACGGTAGTTTGCTCAAATCGTCGCCCATCAGGGCGACATCTGCTGTTTCCAAAGCGGTATCCGTTCCAGCACCACCCATGGCAATTCCAACAGTAGAGGCAGCGAGTGCCGGAGCGTCATTTACGCCGTCCCCGACCATCGCGACATTGTCGTACTCAGCTCGCAAGCGTTTAATGACATTTAATTTATCCTCTGGCATCAATTCTGCCTGGATTTCGTTGACGCCAACTTGCTGGCCGATAGCTTTGCCTGTCCCTTTGTTGTCACCCGTCAGCATAATTGTCTTTTTAATACCCATATCATGTAGTTTCCGGATGATTTCTTTGCTGGATTCCCGGACTTCGTCGGCTACGGCGATAACCGCCAATATGCTTTGTTTCGTTCCGATAATCATCGAAGTCTTACCTTGCTGTTGCAGAGCCGTTACGGTTTGGTCCAGATTATTATCAATACTTTCAACACCTAGCTCGTTAAAGAGAAGCGGGCTTCCGATAAAGTAGGTGGTGCCGTCTATCGTTCCTTTAATGCCTTTTCCTGTGATGGAAGAGAAGTCCTCAACTCTGATAGAGGTGTAAGGTATGTTTTCCTCGTCCGCTTTTTTCATGATGGCAGAGGCCAACGGATGCTGAGAACGATATTCCAATGCCGTCACGATAGAAAGCAGTTCTCTCTCGTTTACCTGCTTGTTCGTGATTTTAAAGTCTGTGACGACAGGTACACCTTTGGTCAGGGTACCGGTTTTGTCAAATGCAATAGCTTTCAGCGCGCCCATTTCTTCCAGGTATACGCCGCCTTTAATCAAGACCCCTTTTTTGGCAGCATTACCGATGGCGGAAACAATCGAAATCGGCGTCGAAATGACTAAGGCACACGGGCAACCCACTATTAGAACCGCCAATCCTTGATAGACCCAGGTTTCCCAGCTGGCATCTCACGTGCGGCCTATTACAAATGGTTGAACCGCACCGTATCGGTGCGTCAAGAAGAGAACGAGAAGCTCCTGGAGGACATTCGTCTACTCTATGACCAGGCGAACCGTACATACGGCTACCGTCGGGTCACGATGACAATCAATCGGCTACGCAGGCAACAAGGTCTGTCCACGTTCAATGAAAAGCAAGTCTATCGCCTGATGCATATCCATGGGATCCAATCGATCATCCGCGGGAAGCGGAAGAGACATAAGAAGTCGATGCCACAGCATGTGGCCGAGAACCTGATGAACCGAGAATTCGGTGCGTCTCGGCCGGACGAGAAATGGTGCACCGACGTCACCGAGTTCAAATATGGTACCGGGAAGAAGGCGTATCTGAGCGCGATCATCGACCTGTACGACGGATCGATCGTCGCCTATCGTATCGGAAGGTCCAACAACAACGGGATCGTCTTCCAGACGATGATGCCAGCCATCGCGGGGCTCCGTCCAGGAGCGCGTCCGATGATCCATAGTGACCGAGGGCTCCAATATACCTCGAGAGGGTTCAAACGTATGGTGAAAGACGCAGGACTAATCGGCAACATGTCCTGAGTTGGTCGTTGTCTCGACAACGCCCCGATCGAGAGTTTTTGGGGCACTTTGAAAGTCGAGATGTACTACTTGCGTGAGTTCCAGGTCTATAGCGAACTCACGTCGGCCATCGAGACCTACATATCGTTCTACAACCATGGTCTACTCTAGAAACGACTAAACGGCTTGAGCCCTGTCGAATACAGGTCTCAAGCCGTTTAGATTGGTTTTCATTATTTGCCCTGTCTACTTGACGGGGAGCGGTTCAAATCGCAAAGGGCGATTTGGTTTGTCAATAGCCTGACTAATCGGGCGAATGGTGTTTTTGTGTTCAAAAATGAGACCATACCCTTATTCTTCTCCCGATTTTTTTGAAGTTTTCCCACCGTCTGCTTGCATGTTTTACGCGGTCTATATCCAATTGCTTGAATCTTATCGAATGTATAGGTCACTTTTTACTTGATAATTGGGAGCAATGATTTTCTTTTTTTGCGGCAATGGCTAATCTTACACGGGAATTGCGATTGTCTACATTCTGTTTTATGGCGTGGTAGACTTCTCCGTCTATGCCTTGTAATAAAACTATGTAAATCATTTCTAATAAATTATCGGTATGGACCTAAGGAACGGAGTCATCAAGGTGAACCCATGTCACATTGTCGAAGTTCAGCATGCGTTTAATGTGATCGCCACCCCATAAGAATTCGTTTCTGCACAGATGGCACCAAACCTTAGAACGACAATAGGTAGACCTTTGTCATTATAAGCGGATAGGGTTTGTTCAGAAAGGATTTTAGTGGAGATATGTTTCTGGGTGGTCATATGCGAGGGTGTAGACGTCAAGTTGAATTTGACACTTTTTGCTCGTTTGCCTTTTACACTTCTGCCGAAAACAATGATTTCCGGTTCCTCATCCGATGACTGTCGTCATCACTATGTATGATTTCGACGCGATGGAGTAAGCGGTCCAGTATCGCAGTCGTGATGCCCTGGTCCCCGATCAATTCGCCCCATTGATCGGGGCTTTTGTTCGAGGTCAGGATGATCGAGCTGCGCTCATAAAGGTGATTGACAAGATGGAAGAAGAGATTGGCTTCTCGTTGGTCCATCGCCATGTACATCAAGTCATCGATGATGACCAGGTCCGAATCTCGCAACCTTTTTAACTGGATCTTCGACTTGCTTGAGAACTCTTCACTTTTTAATAGTTGGACGAGTTCGCCCATCGTGACGAAGTATACCTTGAACCCGTGGTTGACCGCCTCGATTCCCAGCCCCACAGCCAAAAACGTCTTTCCGACGCCCGGAGGGCCCAAGAGGATCAGGTTGTACTGTTGTTCGAGCCAGTTGAGTTGTTTCAACTGCTTCAGCTGTCGGGCGGTTAGTGCGGTCTGTTCCACTAAATTGAACTCCGAGAGGGATTTGATGAACGGGAATCGGGCCCACTTCATTCGTCTTTCCAAACTTTTAGCGTCTCGTTTTGCGCGTTCATGGTTCGTGATGGCACTTAGAAATTCGATATACGTCCAGGAGGCCATTTCGGCCTCTCTCAAAATCTGTGGGAGGGCGTCAGCCGTCTCGGCGAGACGAAGCTGCCGAAAGTCCTGTTGTAACTCGGAAACGCTTTGACTCATTTTGCCGTCACCCCTTTCAGGATGTCGGTGTAGGCTTGGATCGGCCTCGTTGCGACCTGTATCCCGGATTTCTTCGGACGTTCGGTATCGGGTTTTGTATCACACCCATCGTCCGCGAGGATCGCGAGATAGTGGACCACGTCCCGGAAATCGTTGGCGCTGAACAGACTCTCTTGCGAACACTTTTCCAGTGCTATCGTTAAGTGATTAGGATACATGGTCGCGACGTCCCTAATGATGTTGAACTGGTCACGTCGGTATCTCGGGTAACGCTTTGAGAGCTACCCAGATAATCGGACGCCGCCCCTCTGTCCTCGAAATAGGTGAGGACCTGTTGCTTCAGTTCTTCGATTCCTTTGGAACGATCCCGAAGGTGGTCACGGCTTTGAATCAGTTTTCCGCTCTCTTTGCTGACCCGGTGGTCTGCGATCACTTCTCCCTCGGGAGATTCGCGAATCAATAACCGTTCCTGTTCGGTCACCTCGAGGAACACCACCTTCTTCTTGACCGATGAGTAGGTCCCGATTGGGACGGTGTAACGGTTTGAGCGATAACGGATTGTGTTGTCCTTGCTGACGTTCCTTGCTATACTTTCGGTACGGATACTTTCGAAAGAGAGTAGCGATAAGACCGGTTGTAAGTGTTGTTTTTCGACGGAGAACACTTCAGCTGGTCTTTTTTTCGTTGTCTGATGGACGTTATGATTTCCAGTCCTCTCCAACCATCTCATGGAACGGTGGTTCCAATCCTCGATATGCCGGTACACTCGGCTGTCCGCAAAGTTCCGTTTGATGTACTTCACGACGTTCTCGATCATACCCTTCGACTCCGGGTCGGCCCTGCGACATAAATGAATCTTGAACTTCCGTTCGTTCACGTAGGCTTGAAACTCATTGGTCAATAGGACGTCACCTGCGTTCTCGTTGATTGCGATGAGGTGATCCTGGTCGTAGACGATTTCAGAAGGGCGCCCACCATAAAATTGGAACGCATTTTCGTGGCAGTGAATGGTGTCCTTGGTGGTGAACGGTCGTTCTCTCCATTCGGCATATTTCATCCGAGAGTGCGTAAGTAAGAACGCGATGAAATAAAGCTTTATCATTTTTCCATCTTTAGTCCGTTGTCTGGTCTCACCCCAGTCCACCTGTATTTGCTTGCCCATCGGTTGTTCTGGGATGGCCTCGTAATGGCGGACGACCCTTTTCTTTTCGATCTGATAGATTTCTCGGATTTCATTCACGTATGTCCTGACCGT
This sequence comes from Exiguobacterium sp. s149, assembly GCF_018618395.1. NCBI lineage: Bacteria > Bacillati > Bacillota > Bacilli > Caryophanales > Exiguobacterium > Exiguobacterium sp. s149. The sequence goes on along the minus strand of NZ_JACSLZ010000005.1, from coordinate 1,364 downwards.
GCTCGATCCGACCGACAGGTCGGGATATCTTTCAAGTAACCAGTCATGTACTTGTGCGCTGCTCAAATGCAGATACTACTCCAACCATGCAATGATCCAGTCTCGGTAGGCATCGAGCTTCTTCTTTCGTGAACAGGCTTTCTCGTCAAATTCATGTAGGGCATCTTCATATGTCATCTTCAGGTACTTATATACCGTCGGTCTCGATATTTTTAGTGCTGTGCGATTTGAGCCACTTTCATGTTTTGCTGATACATTTGATGAATCTTGATATGTAACACTAACTTTTCCTCCAAATCCATTCCCTCCAGATAAAATAGCCTCAACTACTCTATCGGAGTTCTGTTCTGATTTTTCGGCAATAGTGTAAAATCGTATCGAGCAAAAACTGTCAATTTTATTCTAGCGTTCACAGAGGGATGAAGAATCGTCTAGGTATAGTGAACTCGAGACATAATTTCACTAGGAAAGACACTCTTTTTTGAATGAAGATTGTCTGAGCTTGTTCACGAGTTGATGCGACGTCATCGTCATCTTTTCCATGACATGAAGTAAAGTTGAGAAAAAACAAGGTCGATTTCGTGGAAACAGATAGCGCTTTCGTTATAATGAAAGACGAATCGATATAAATAGAGGTGAGACATAATGAAACAGAATAAACTATTGGTCATCGCGACGCTCTTCGCGGTCGCCTTGGTGGCCGTCGTGGTCGTCCTGATGAATCAACCGACCGAACAAGCCGAAACGGCGGCACCGGCGACGACAGAACACGTGTCGACGGAAGGCCAGCCGACGCTCGGCGATGCGGACGCACCCGTCTCGGTCGTGGAGTTCGGGGATTATAAATGCCCGTCTTGTAAACAGTGGGGCGAAACGGTCTATCCGAAGTTGAAGGAAGACTATATCGACACCGGAAAAATCAGTTTCAGCTACATCAACGTCCTGTTCCACGGACAAGAGTCGATTTTGGCATCGCTCGCTTCAGAGTCGGTGTATGAACAAGACCCGGACGCGTTCTGGGATTTCCATAAGGCGCTCTACGACGCGCAACCGGCGAGTCAGCAGCACGACGAGGCATGGGTCACGGTCGAGCGGTTGACAGAGATTGCGAGCGAGACGACATCGGTCGACGTGGCGAAGCTCGAGGACGATTTGAGTGAAAACTCGACGGTGCTCGAACAGGTGAGTCTCGATGACGGGCTTGTCAAAGAGCACGGTGTCCAGTTCACGCCATCGATCATGATTAACGGCGTCATGCTCGAAGACCCGTTCGACTACGAGACGATTGAGCGATTGATTGAGCAAGGCACGCCATGAAGCATTCATTCTTGACCCGTTATGGTCTGTATCTCGCTTGGCTCGTC